>NZ_JQMJ01000004.1:6900000-7115445 GCF_000744655.1 Streptacidiphilus rugosus AM-16
GTTCCGCCTCCAGCAGGCCGGTGGCCCGGTACTGGCGGCGCATGTCGGCGGGGTCGACCGGACCGACCGGCTGGTCGTGGTCGAGCGGCGCGAGGGGGGCTTGATCCGATGCATGCACGGCGACATCATCCCAGGATCGGCTGAACAGACCGGGAAGCTGATCCGACGAGTAGGTGCGTGGATTCTCTCGACATCGAGAGAGTATCGTTGCGGGGCTCCGGTCGATGACGCCCGGAGGTGACAGATCCTGTGCGAATACGACGCGTGTGCACGGCATCACCGTCGTGGGATCTGGCGCTATGCACCCGGTGCCTGCCAATCTGACACTGCGTGCCACGCGCGCGTCGAACACTTCCGCGCAACCGCGCGGCAACAACAGCAGAGACGACTTGGCCACACCCCTAAGTCATCCGCCGATCCGACCGATCAGAGGAGCCGCCTGATGTCCGACTTCGTACCCGGACTCGAAGGAGTCGTTGCGTTCGAGACGGAGATCGCCGAACCCGACAAGGAGGGCGGCTCCCTCCGCTACCGCGGTGTCGACATCGAGGAGCTGGTCGGGCACGTCTCGTTCGGCAACACCTGGGGCCTGCTGGTCGACGGCAAGTTCAACCCCGGCCTCCCGCCGGCCGAGCCGTTCCCGATCCCGGTCCACTCCGGCGACATCCGCGTCGACGTCCAGTCCGCGCTGGCGATGCTCGCCCCCGTCTGGGGCCTGCGTCCGCTGCTCGACATCAGCGCCGAGCAGGCGCGCGACGACCTGGCCCGCGCCGCGGTGATGGCGCTCTCCTACGTGGCGCAGTCCGCGCGTGGCCAGGGCCACCCGATGGTGCCGCAGAGCGAGATCGACAAGGCCGAGACCATCGTCGAGCGCTTCATGATCCGCTGGCGCGGCGAGCCCGACCCGAAGCACGTCAAGGCGGTCGACGCGTACTGGACCTCCGCGGCGGAGCACGGCATGAACGCCTCCACGTTCACCGCCCGCGTCATCGCCTCGACCGGCGCGGACGTCGCGGCCGCGCTGTCCGGCGCGGTGGGCGCGATGTCCGGCCCGCTGCACGGCGGCGCGCCCTCGCGCGTGCTGGGCATGATCGAGGACATCGAGCGGAGCGGCGACGCGGTCGCCTACGTCAAGAACGCCCTCGACAAGGGCGAGCGCCTGATGGGCTTCGGCCACCGCGTCTACCGCGCGGAGGACCCGCGTGCGCGTGTGCTCCGGCGCACGGCGCAGGAGCTGGACGCTCCTCGCTTCGAGGTGGCCGCGGCGCTGGAGAAGGCCGCGCTGGAGGAGCTGCACGCGCGTCGCCCCGACCGCGTCCTCGCCACGAACGTGGAGTTCTGGGCGGCCATCGTCCTTGACTTCGCCGAGGTCCCTGCGCACATGTTCACGTCGATGTTCACCTGCGCCCGCACGGCGGGCTGGTCGGCGCACATCCTCGAGCAGAAGCGCACGGGCCGCCTGGTGCGCCCCTCTGCGCGCTACATCGGCCCGGGTACGCGCAGCGTCTCCGAGGTCGAGGGCTTCGGCGACATCTCGCACTGAGCCTTCGGCGGTAGGGCCGGTTGCACCTCCAGGGGCGCGAGGAACTGCGCGCCTCCGGCGCGCGGGCGCGAGGCGTCACGGCAGAGGCCCGGTTGCACCTCAAGGGGCGCGGGGCTGTGCCGATCTGCGCCTCCGGCGCGCGGGCGCGAGGCGTCACGGCAGAGGCCCGGTTGCACCTCAAGGGGCGCGGGGCTGTGCCGATCTGCGCCTCCGGCGCGCGGGCGCGAGGCGTCACGGCAGAGGCCCGGTTGCACCTCAAGGGGCGCGGGGAACTGCGCGACAAGCCACTGACACGCGAATGGTCCTCATCGAGCAGGGCCATCCGCACAGGGTGGTTTCTCGCGCAGTTCCCCGCGCCCCTTGTCGTGCCCCGGGCATCGCGCGCACGGATCCCCGCGCCCCGTTGTGGCTGATCATCGCGCGCATGTGGCCCCGGCCTCCGTTGTGGTTGATCGCCGCGCGCATGCGCCTCCGCGCGCCCCTGACGTGCTGCGACAGCACCATCTCACTCGGCGGACCGCACCGTTCGCCCACCGTTTCAACCGATAGGCTTCCGCCGTGGCTGAGATCCAGATCCCCGCTGACATCAGGCCCGCTGACGGCCGTTTCGGCGCAGGTCCGTCCAAGGTTCGCCCGGAGGCGCTCGACGCCCTCTCCGCGACCGGTAGCTCGCTGCTCGGAACCTCCCACCGCCAAGCCCCGGTCAAGAACCTGGTGAAGCGCGTGCGCGAGGGAATCGGCAGCCTCTTCTCCCTGCCCGAGGGTTACGAGGTCGTCCTCGGCAACGGCGGGTCCACCGCCTTCTGGGACATCGCGGCCTTCGGGCTCGTCGAGAACAAGTCGCAGCACCTCAACTTCGGCGAGTTCTCCTCGAAGTTCGCGGGAAGCGTCAAGGCCGCGCCGTGGCTGGCCGAGCCCACCGTCATCAAGTCCGAGCCCGGCACGCACCCGCTGCCGCAGGCCGAGGCCGGCGTCGACGTGTACGCGCTGACCCACAACGAGACCTCCACCGGCGTGGCCATGCCGATCCGCCGGGTCGAGGGCGCCGACGAGGGCGCGCTCGTGCTGGTCGACGCCACCTCCGGGGCCGGCGGTCTGCCGGTGGACATCACCGAGTCGGACGTCTACTACTTCGCGCCGCAGAAGAGCTTCGCCTCCGAGGGCGGTCTGTGGATCGCGGTCTTCTCCCCCGCCGCGCTGGAGCGCGCCGCGCGGATCGCCGCGAGCGGCCGCTACATCCCGCCGTTCTTCGACCTGCCGACGGCCATCGACAACTCGTCCAAGGACCAGACGTACAACACCCCGTCCATCTCCACGCTGTTCCTGCTCGCGGACCAGCTGGACTGGATGAACGGCAACGGCGGCCTGTCCTTCACCACCGGCCGCACCGCGGACTCCTCCTCGCGCCTGTACACCTGGGCGGAGAAGTCCTCCTACGCCACGCCGTTCGTGACCAACCCGGCCGAGCGTTCGCAGGTCATCGGCACCATCGACTTCGACGACTCGATCGACGCCGCGGCGATCGCCAAGGTGCTGCGCGCCAACGGCATCGTCGACACCGAGCCCTACCGCAAGCTCGGCCGCAACCAGCTGCGCGTGGCGATGTTCCCGGCGATCGAGCCGGCCGACGTCGAGGCGCTGACCGCCTGCATCGACCACGTCGTCGAGAAGCTCTAGTCGCCGACATGCAGACATGAGGAAGGGCCCGGCCTCTCGGCCGGGCCCTTTCCTGCATCGGAAGGTCAGTGCTGCACGACCGGCAGCGGAAGGCTGAGGCCGAGGCCCGCGACCGTCTGGGTGACGACGGCCAACAGGTCGGTGACCGTGGCGGTGAGCGCCGCAAGGACCTTCGCCGGGTCGAGTGAGGTGATCGCCGCGACCAGCGCGGTGGCGTCGCCCTGCAGCTTGGTCAGCGCGTCGCCGAGCGGGTTGGGCACCGGGATCGGCAGCGGCGGCAGGTCGGCCGAAGCGCCCGACGTCTTGCCGGTGACCGGCAGGGGCGGCGCGGGGAGCGACGACTTGAGCGTCGCGATCGCAGCCGTGAGCTTGTCCTGCACCGCCTGCAGGTCGGTCGGACTGGGGGCGGGCTTCGCCGAGGCCATCGCGGTGAGCTGGCCGATCAACGACTGCACGGCGCCGAGATTGCCGAGCACGGTGAGCGCGGTCGACGGATCCGCGGCGGGCACGAGTCCCTTCTGGACGACTCCGCCGCCGGGTCGGGGGGCCGCTACCGCGGTCGCGGCAAGACTTCCGCTCGCCACGGTGGCGGCAAGGGCTATACCGGCGATGACAGAGTGGGTACGACTGACACGCATGAGCTGGGGTCCCTCACTTCCGGGTTGGTAGGACTCGCCCACCGTGACCCGGGAGATCACTGACCGCAACCTGAAGACTCCGAACGGTTACCGCACGAGCGCGCCGATCACGACGGCGACCAGGAGCAGCACCAGCGCACCGGAGACGATACGACCACGGGTTTTCGGATCCACGCGGACCAGCCTATCTTTCGGGGTCAGGCGCGGTGGAACCGCGCACGATCAGGGCCGTGGGCAGGGGGTCCGGCGCGGGCCCGACCCGGTCCGCGCCGGCGGCCGTGTCGATGTCCGCGTCGCCGGCCGCGCCGATGGCGGCGAGCAGCCGCACGCCGGCCGCGCCGAGGCGTTCGCCCGGCAGGTCCACGGTGGTCAGCGCCGGCGCGAAGAGCGCCGCGGCGACGATGTTGTCGATGCCGACGACGGAGAGCTCGTCGGGGATGCGCAGGCCCAGCTCGGCGGCGACGTGGTAGACGCCCGCGGCCACGACGTCGTCGTCGCAGACCACCGCCCGTGGACGGTCCTGCGGTGCGCCGGACGCCAGCAGTGTCCGCGCGGCGGCGCGGGCGGCCTCCAGGCCGCCGTTCACCGAGACGCCGACCTCCACGACCTCCGCGCCCTCGGCCGCCGCCTCGAAGCCCGCCTGACGGGCCCGGAAGGTGTGCGCGGACTCGACCGAGCGCAGATGGCCCAGCCGGGTGTGCCCGAGCGCCCGCAGATGCGTGACGGCGGCGGCCATGCCGCCGCCGACGTCGAGCTCCTGGATCCGTCGGCGCGGGTGCCCGGCGGCGAGCGCGGGGTCGGCGTCGAGGAAGACCGTGGGGAGGGCGTCGGGCAGGTCGTCACCCAGCTGGCCGTCGTCGGGCGAGCAGATCAGCAGCCCGTCGTACTGTCCGCTGCGCGCGGCGCGGGCGAGCGTGGCGTGGTCCCACCCCGAGGAGACGACGACGGCGAGCCCGTCCCGCTCCGCCTCCGCCTGCGCGCCCGCCAGAACTCGGGCGAAGAAGGGGCCGAGGATGTTCGGCACGGCGAGCAGCAGCAGGCCGGTCCGGCCCAGTCGCAGCTGTCTTCCGGCCGCCTGCGGCGCGTAGCCGAGCTCCGCGGCGGCTGCCAGCACGCGCTCCCGCGTCGGTCCGGACACCCGGTGCGCCGCCGCCCCCGAGAACACCAGCGACACCGTCGCCTGCGACACCCCGGCCACCCTGGCGACATCCTTGCCCGTCGGCCGACCGGTCACCACGAGTCACCTTTCGACGAAGGGCTGGTTGCACCCGCCAGGGGCGCGGGACTTCTGCAGGCGATGAACCACGCACCGACCCGGGGCCGCGAGGAACTGCGCGCCTCGGCGCGCGGGCGCGGCACCATGGAACAAAAGGGCCGCCTGCACCATCCAGGGGCGCGGGGAGCTGCGCGACAAGCCACTGAGGTGGTGAGTCGCCGAACGCGCAGGGCCGTCCGCACAGGGTGGTTGCTCGCGCAGTTCCCCGCGCCCCTGGGGGCGCGTCAGCGCTCGGCGCGGACCGCGTCGTCGAGGGCGTCCTCCGCCGCGTTCTGCGCGGCGATGCGGCCGCTCATCGTCTGCTTGTCGGCCCTGCGGCGGTCCAGCCCCGTGCTGATCTGCTCCGACATCGCGTCCCGCTGCTTGCTCAGCACGACGTAGCTGATCGGCGCCGACACCAGGCCGGCGATGATCAGCAGCTCGAAGACGCCGGACGCGCCCCGCACCGGCAGCACGCCGGTGCGGGCCAGCACCAGCGCGACCAGGAACGTGGCCAGGAAGATGCTCGCGCGCATCGCGGAGTAGCGGAGCGTGGCGTGTGACTTGGAGCTCACGGCGGGTTTCTCTTTCCCAGGTCGCGGAGAACGAACGACTCGTCCAGTGAAGCACGCCCACAGGGGCGATCTTCACCGGGTCGGCGGAGCCTCAGCGAAGCTCCAGCCACATGAAGACCTCGTCTCGGTCGTCGTCGGGCGCGACCCGGATGACTCCCGGGATCCGCCCGACCTCCTTGTAGCCGCAGCGCTCGTAGAAGCGTTCGAGCCCCAGCCCGCCCCTGCAGGTGAGCCGGAGGCCGGCGAGGCCCCAGGCGCGGGCGACGTCCTCCGCCTCGGCCAGCAGGGCGGCGCCGTGGCCGCGGCCCTGGAAGTCCGGGTGGACGACGACGCGCTTGAGGGTGCGCCAGTGGTCCATCAGCTCGAAGCGCTGGTCCTCGAAGAAGAGGAAGCCGGCCAGACGGCCGGTCTCCTCGTCGTGGGCCGTCAGCATCCGGTCCGGCCCCTCGGCCGCCCCGGCGAAGGCCCGCGCCGCGGTCGGGCGGACCTGCTCCGGCGTGACCGGCGCGACGAAGCCGATCGCCCCGCCGGCGTTCGTGGCGTCGGCCCAGAGGGCGACCGCCGCGTCGCGGAGCTCAGGGGTCAGCTCGGGGTCGAGGGTGAACCGCAGCGCCATGGACCGTCAGAACCTCATCGCCTGCGGGACCTCGCGCCGGGACGCGTCCGGACCGTCGTACTCGCGGATGGTCTCGTAGCGGGTGTTCCGCTCGACCGGGCGGAAGCCCGCGTCGCGGATGAGGTCGAGCAGGTCGTCGCGGGTGAGCTTGTTCGGCGTTCCGAAGCCGTCCGCGTCGTGGGTGATCTTGTACTCGACGACCGAGCCGTCCATGTCGTCCGCGCCGTGGTTCAGCATCAGCTGGGCGCCGGCCAGGCCGTGCATCACCCAGAAGACCTTGACGTGCGGGACGTTGTCGAAGAGCAGCCGGGAGACGGCGAAGGTGCGGATCATGTCCGCGCCGGTGGCCATGGTGGTGCGCGCCTGCAGCGTGTTGCGGATCTTGCCGTCGCGCGAGTCGTGGAAGTCGTGCTGGTAGCGCAGCGGGATGAAGACCTGGAAGCCGCCGGTCTCGTCCTGCAGCTCACGCAGCCGCAGCACGTGGTCGACCCGGTGGCGGGGCTCCTCGATGTGGCCGTAGAGCATCGTCGCCGGAGTCTTCAGCCCCTTGGAGTGCGCCAGGCGGTGGATCCGCGACCAGTCCTCCCAGTGGGTGTCGTGGTCGACGATGTGCTGGCGGATCTCCCAGTCGAAGATCTCCGCGCCGCCGCCGGTCAGCGACTCCAGGCCGGCGTCGATCAGCTCGTCCAGGATGTCCGAGGCGGACAGGCCGGAGATCTTCTCGAAGTGGTGGATCTCGGTGGCCGTGAAGCACTTGAGCGCGACGTTCGGCAGCGCCTCCTTGAGAGCGCGCAGCGAACGCGGGTAGTAGCGCCAGGGCAGCGTGGGGTGCAGGCCGTTGACGATGTGCAGCTCGGTGAGCTGGTCGGTCTCCATCGCCTTGGCGAGCTTGACCGCCTCCTCGATGCGCATCGTGTAGGCGTCCTTCTCACCCGGCTTCCGCTGGAAGCTGCAGTAGGCGCAGGAGGCGGTGCAGACGTTGGTCATGTTGAGGTGGCGGTTCACGTTGAAGTGGACGACGTCACCGTTCTTCTGCGTCCGCACGTGGTGGGCGAGACCGCCCAGCCAGGCCAGGTCGTCGGTCTCGTAGAGGGCGACGCCGTCCTCCCGGCTGAGCCGCTCCCCGGCGTAGACCTTCGCCTCCAGCTCGCGCTTGAGCCCTGCGTCCATGCGCGTCCCGCCTCCATCAGCCACCAGAACAATCCCGAACGAGCCTACGCCCCCGGCCCCTCGTTCAGTTGCACGGCCCTCGGGGGCGCGCCCTCGAGCTACACGGCGAGGATGCGGGCCAGCAGCGCGGGATCGATGTTGCCGCCGCTCACGACGGCGGCGAAGCGGCTGCCCGGCAGCTCGTCCGCGTGGTACAGGTACGCCGCCGTGGTGACCGCGCCGGACGGCTCGGCCACGAGCCGGCCGCGGCGGGCCAGCACGGCGACGGCCGCGCGGATCTCGTCCTCGGAGACGGTGATGATGTCGTCCACGTAGGCCTGCACGTGCTCCCACGGCAGCACGCCCAGCGAGTTCGTCCGCAGGCCGTCGGCGATGGTGCGGTGGGTGTCGGCGAAGTCCCACGCGCGCCGCTCGCCGGCGCGGAAGCTCTCGGCCGCGTCGCCGGCCAGGTCCGGCTCGACGCCGATGACCCGGACGCCCGGCATGGTCAGCTTCAGGGCCGTCGCCACGCCGCTGATCAGGCCGCCGCCGCTGACCGGCACGAGCACCGTCTGCAGGTCGAGGTCCAGCGCCGTCGCGTCGTCCGCGATCTCCAGGCCCGCCGTGCCCTGGCCCGCGATGATGTACGGGTCGTCGTACGGCGGCACCCAGACGTAGCCGTGCTCGGCGACAAGATCCGCCGGGGTGGTGTCCCGCTCGTGCATCGCGACCAGGATCACCTCGGCCCCGAAGGAACGGGTGTTCTCGATCTTCACCTCGGGTGAGGTGTCCGGCATGACGATGACGGCCTTGACGCCCAGCGCCCGCGCCGCGTAGGCGACCGCCTGGGCGTGGTTTCCGCTGGACTGCGCGACGACGCCCCGCGCCCGCTCCTCCGCCGTCAGCGCGGCCAGCCTGTTGTACGCACCGCGGATCTTGAACGCGCCGGTGGGCTGCAGCCCCTCCGGCTTCAGGTGCAGTGACCGCCCCTCCGCGTCAGCCCACGGGCAGGGCATCAGCGGGGTGCGCACGGCGACCCCGGCGATCCGCTTCTGTGCCTCGCGCAGTTCGTCCAGGGTCACCAGCGTCATGCGGGGATCACGCCTTCCGTTGCTCGGCGAGCAGTTCGGTGTCGGGAAGTTCGACCGCCCGGTTCTCCCACTTCGTGGAGAGGACGACCGTCGTGCGGGTGCGGGCGACGCCCTTCGTGCCGGAGAGCCGCTTGACGATCGACTCCAGCCCGTCGACGTCGGGGACGCGGACCTTGAGCATGTACGAGTCGTCGCCGGCGATGAACCAGCAGTCCTCGACGTCCGGAAGGTCCCGCAGCCGGGAGGCGACGTCGTCGTGGTCGGCGGCGTCGGTCAACTGGAGGCCGATCAGCGCCGTGACGCCGAGGCCCAGCGAGGCCGGGTTGACCGTCGCGCGGTAGCCGGTGATGACCCCGGCCTGCTCGAGTCGGTTGATCCGGTCGGTGACGCTGGGGCCCGACAGCCCGACGAGCCGCCCCAGCTCGGCGTACGAGGCACGCCCGTTCTCGCGCAGCGCCTGGATGAGCTGTCTGTCCACCGCGTCCATGCTCGGAAACCTGGCCTTCCAATCGTTGGGGAACCTGCCGACAGTATCCGGAATCGTAAAGTCCAGGCCGACGTGACCCCCGGTTCGCAAAGAAGATACTCCGACGAGGTGACCTCCATCACTTCGACGTCAGCTCGACCCGAGTTCACCCTCCCAGCGGCGGTACAGCCGGTGCTCCACCTTGACCGAATCGAGCACCCGTCCGGCGACGAAGTCGACGAGCTGCTGGACGCTCGCGGACCCCGCGTAGAAGCCCGGCGAGGCGGGGATCACCACCGCTCCTTCGCCGTCCAAATCGGCCAGTTGACGTAGCGTCACGCCACTGAGCGGGGCCTCCCTGACGCAGAGCACGAGCGGCCTGCGCTCCTTGAGGGTGACGTTCGCGGCCCGCTGCAGCAGGTCCTTGCTCAGCCCGATCGCGATCCCCGCGACGGCGGCGGCGCTGCACGGCACCACGATCATGCCCTTGGCCGGGTAGGAGCCGCTGGAGGGACCGGCCGCGAAGTCCCCCGCGGTCCAGTAGCGCACGTCGTCGAGCTCGAACGGCTCCGGCTTCCCCCGATCGAGCGGCGTCTCCAGCCACTCGCGCAGGTCCTCCTGCCAGTGCGCGTCGCGGAAGGAGATCCCGGTCTCGTCGATGATCGTGAGCCGCGCGGCGCGGCTCACCACGACGTCGACGGCCTCCCCGGCCCCGAGCAGCCCCCGTATCACCGCCGCCGCGTACGGCGTCCCCGACGCCCCCGACACCCCCACGACCCACGGTTCTCGCTGCACGGTTCCGACCCTACCCGCGCCGGGGAAGCGGAACGGCACACGCCGAAGTGCGACGGGTGCCGTAGGGCGGCGCCGGGTCAGTCGTGCAGGACCTTCAGGCCGGTGTGGCGGCCCTTCTGCATCGAGGGGAAGAGCAGGAAGAGCGCCGCGTCCAGCAGGTCGGGGCGGTTGACGCCGGCGGAAGCCGGGGCGAGGCCGACGGCCTCGATCAGGGCCTCCAGGGTGGGGGCGTCGGACTCGTCGGCGACGGTGTAGAAGAGGCTGCCGGGGACGCCGTCCCAGAGCGGGTCGACGTAGGTCTCCCAGGGCTGGCTGTTGAAGGCGCGGGCGTAGCGCGCGCCGGGGGCGAGTTCGGCGACCAGGTCCGCGCTGTGCAGGACCGGGCCGGGGAAGCGGTTGGTGGCGTCCAGCAGCAGCTTTCCGGCCAGGGCCGGGCCGTGCTCACGCAGGAAGCCCTCGACGGCGTCGGCCGGGATGGCCAGCACGACCGTCTCGCCCGCCGCCACGGCCTCCGCGAGCGTCACCGCGTCAGGGGCGTCCGGCTTGCGGGCGCCGAAGACGACGGTGTGGCCCGCGCGGGCGAAGGCGCGGCCGAGGCTGCCGCCGATGTTGCCGGAGCCGATGACCGCGATCGTGCCGAGCCCGGCGTTGGTGTCGCTCATGAGAAGCCCTCCCGTTGACTGAGACGAGTCAGCTCAGCAACGGGAGGGCAGGTGATATTCCGTCAGCGCGGAACCGGGACGGACAACGTCACATCCCCAGCCCGCGCAGCACCAGGTCCAGCAGGGCGAAGCAGAACAGCGAGATCCCGACGAAGCCGTTGACCTGGAAGAAGGCCCGGTTCAGCCGGCTCAGGTCGTGCGGGCGCACGATCGTGTGCTCGTAGCAGAAGGCCACCGCGACGACCGCCAGACCCATCCAGAACGCCCAGCCGGCGTCGGTCAGCCAGGCGTACCAGCCGAGCAGCAGCATGGTCACCACGTGGGCGGCCCGCGCGCCGTACAGTGCGGCGGGGACGCCGAAGCGGGCCGGGACCGAGCGGACGCCGTCGGCGCGGTCGGCCATGACGTCCTGGCAGGCGAAGATCAGGTCGAAGCCGCCGATCCAGACGCCGACCGCCAGGCCGAGCACGACCGCGTCCCAGGACCAGGTCCCGGTCACCGCGATCCACGCGCCGATCGGGCCCATCGCCTGGGCCAGACCCAGGATCGCGTGCGGGAAGTCGGTGAACCGCTTGCCGTAGGGGTAGACCACCATCGGGATCACCGCGATCGGCGCGAGCGCCAGGCACAGCGGGTTCAGCAGCGCGGCGGCGGCCAGGAAGACCACCAGCGCCACGGCCGAGCCGGTGTACGCGGTGCGCAGCGACACCGCACCGGTGACCAGCTCGCGGGTGGCGGTACGCGGGTTCCGGGCGTCGATCTCGCGGTCGATGATCCGGTTGGCGGCCATCGCGAAGGTGCGCAGCCCGACCATGCAGAGGGTGACCAGGAACAGCTGGACCCAGTGCACGCGCTGGTCGGCCAGGAACATCGCGGTCAGGGCGGCGATGTAGGCGAACGGCAGCGCGAAGACCGAGTGCTCGATCATCACGAGCCGCATGAAGGCCTTGGCCCTGCCGATCTCGGGTGCGGCGACTGCTGTGGTCATCAGAGCCCGTACTCCTTCCAGCGCTTGCTCACGCGCTCGGCCGTCTCCGGATCGGAGAGGACCATCTCGGGCCAGCCGCCGTCGCGGGTGTAGCCCTCCTCCGGCAGCTTGCGGGTCGCGTCGATGCCCGCCTTGCCGCCCCAGAACTGCTGGTAGGAGGCGTGGTCGAGGTGGTCGACCGGGCCCTCCACCACGGACAGGTCGCGGCTGTAGTCGACGTTGCCCAGGGCCCGCCAGGCGACCTCCTGGTAGTCGTGGACGTCGCAGTCCGCGTCCACCACGACGATCAGCTTGGTCAGCGACATCATGTGCGCGCCCCAGATGGCGTGCATGACCTTCTGCGCGTGCTTGGGGTACTTCTTGTCGATCGAGACGATCACGCAGTTGTGGAAGCCGCCCGCCTCGGGCAGGTCGTAGTCGACGATGTCCGGGACGATGACCTTCAGCAGCGGCAGGAAGAAGCGCTCGGTGAACTTGCCCAGCGGGCCGTCCTCGGTCGGCGGGCGGCCGACGACGATGGACTGCAGCAGCGGACGGCTGCGCATGGTGACGCAGTCGATCGTCAGCGCGGGGAAGGGCTCCTGCGGGGTGTAGAAGCCGGTGTGGTCGCCGAACGGGCCCTCCGGCAGCATCTCGCCCGGCTCCAGCCAGCCCTCCAGCACGACCTCGGCGTCGGCGGGGACCTGCAGCGGCACGGTCCTGCAGTCGACCATCCTGACCCGCTCGCCCGCGACGAAGCCGGCGAAGAGGTACTCGTCGATGTCGCCGGGCAAGGGCGCGGTCGCGGCGTAGGTGACGGCCGGCGGGCAGCCGAAGGCGATGGCGACGGGCAGCCGCTCGCCGCGCTTGGCGGCGACCGCGGCGTGGTTGCGGCTGTCCTTGTGGATCTGCCAGTGCATCCCGATGGTGCGCCGGTCGTGGCGCTGCAGCCGGTACAGGCCGAGGTTGCGGACGCCGGAGTCGGGGTCCTTGGTGTGGGTCAGGCCCAGGTTGAAGAAGGAGCCGCCGTCCTCCGGCCAGGTGAAGAGCGCGGGCAGCTGCATCAGGTCGACGTCGTCGCCGGTCAGGACGACCTCCTGGCACTTGGCCTCGCCCGGCTTCACCTTCTTCGGCGGCACGTGGGTCATCCCGGCCAGCTTGCCGAAGGCCTCGCGCACGCCGGTGAAGCCGTGCGGCAGCTCCGGCTTCAGCAGCCCGGCGATCTTGTCGGCGATCTCCTCGGCGGACTTCAGCCCCAGCGCCTTGGCCAGCCGGCGCTCGGTGCCGAAGACGTTCATGGCCAGCGGCATCGCCGAGCCCTTGACGTTCTCGAAGAGCAGCGCCGGGCCCTTGGCCTTCTGCACCCGGTCGACGATCTCCCCGACCTCCAGGTACGGGTCGACCTCCACCTTGATCCGCTTGAGGTCGCCCTCGCGCTCCAGCGCCCGGAGGAAGGACCGTAGATCGTCGTAAGCCATAGCGCTCAGTATCCGTCACCGACCCCCGCGGCTTGCGCGCGCACCCCCGGAACGGGCCGCGTCGCGGAGCGGTCACCGCCGCGCCGGCGAACGGAGGAGAAGTTTTCCGGCCGGGCCGTAAAGAGATTGTTTCGCGCATTTACAGCCTGCCGCACCGCCCCGACACTGCCGGGATGACCACCACGCACGGCGCCGGAGCGGGCGCCGCCCCCGAGGAGATCGCCGCCTACGGCGACCATGTGCTCGCCGTGGAACCGACGGGCGCCGAGCCCGTCCCCGAGTCCGCACGCCACGGACGGCCGCTGGGCCTGCTGTGGACCTGGACCTCCCCCAACATGGAGTTCGCGACCGTCTTCGTCGGCGTCCTCGCCGTCGGGGTCTTCGGCCTCGGCTTCTGGCCGGCCGCGCTGGCGATCCTGCTCGGCACCGGGCTCGGCGCGCTGTCCCACGGCTTCCTCGGGCTGGCGGGCCCGCGGTTCGGCGTGCCGCAGATGGTGGCGTCCCGCTCGGCCTTCGGCTTTCTGGGCAACGCGCTGCCCGCCGGGCTGAACGCGCTGACGGCCGGGATCGGCTGGTTCGCGGTCAACAGCGTCAGCGCCGCCTACGCGCTGAGCGCGCTGCTGGGCTGGCCGGTGCTGCTCTGCCTGTTCGTCGTCGCGGGGCTGCAGGTGGCCATCGCCTTCTTCGGGCACAACCTCATCCACACGGCCGAGAAGTACACCTTCCCGGTGCTGACGGTGGTCTTCCTGGTCGCCTCCGCGGTGCTGCTGAGCAAGGCGGACGTCGGCGCGGCCGACGGCAAGCACGCCTTCACCGGCGCGTTCCTGCTGACGGCCGGCGCCTCCTTCGGCTACGCGGCGGGCTGGAACCCGTACGGCTCCGACTACACCCGCTACCTGCCGAAGTCCGCGCCGACATGGCAGGTCGGGCTCTTCCCCGCGCTCGGGGTCTTCTTCTCCTGCGTCTTCCTGGAAATCGTCGGCGCCGCCTCGGTGACCATCGCGGTCCCCAAGGGCCTCAGCCTGACCGCCGCCTTCGTCCACCCGCTGCCGGGCTGGCTGGGCGATCTGACGCTGCTGGCGATCGTGGTGGGCGGCATCGCGGCGAACGCGCTGAACATCTACTCCGGCGCGCTGTCCTTCGTGGCGATGGGCATCCGGCTGCCGGCGCTGGCGAAGGCACGGGTGCGGCGGGCCGCGGTCGCGGTGCTCTTCGGGGTCGCGGGCACGGCGGTGGCCTGGTCGGGGCTCGGCGACTACGGCGACAAGTACACCAACTTCCTGCTGATCATCACCTACTGGATCGGCCCGTGGCTGGCCGTGGTCTTCCTGGACCGCGTGCTGCGGCGCGGCCAGAGCGACGAGCGGATCGCGGCCGACCTGGCCGACCCGCGCTTCGCCAACTGGGCCGGGCCGATCGCGATGCTGGTCGGCACCGGGCTGGGAGTCTGGCTCTTCTCGAACCAGACCGAGTACATCGGACCGGTCGCCAAGCACTTCCCGCAGATCGGCGACATCGCCTTCCTGGCCGGGTTCCTGATCGCGGGTCTGGTCTACCTCGCGTTGCGGGCCGTGCCGGTTTTCGCGCCTTCTGCCCAGGCGGCCGCCGCTGAGGCATCGTAGGCGCATGGGTTCTGCTCCGGATTTCCACGCCCTGCTGGCGACCGCCGTCGACGAGGCCAGACGCGGCCTCGCCGAGGGCGGCATCCCGATCGGCGCGGCGCTCTTCGGTCCGGACGGCGAGCTGCTGGGCGCGGGCCGCAACCGCCGCGTCCAGGACGGCGACCCGTCCATGCACGCGGAGACCTCCGCCTTCCGCGCGGCGGGCCGACTGCGCGGCTACGGCCGCACCACGATGGTGACGACGCTGTCGCCCTGCTGGTACTGCAGCGGCCTGGTGCGGCAGTTCGGCATCGGCCGGGTCGTCATCGGCGAGGCCCGCACCTTCCACGGCGGTCACGACTGGCTGGCCGAGCACGGCGTGGAGATCGTCCTGCTCGACGACCCGACCTGCGTGTCCCTGATGACGGACTTCATCAGGGACAACCCCGAGCTGTGGAACGAGGACATCGGCGAATGATCCCCACGATCCCCACCATCGACCTGACGCCCTGGCTCTCCGGCGACCCCGCCGCGCGGGCCGCGACGGCGGCGGCGGTCGACGCGGCGCTGACCGACGCGGGCTTCCTCCTGGTCACCGGACACGGCGTCACCCGCGAGGAACGCGCGGCGGTCCGAGCGGCGGCCCGCGCGTTCTTCGCCCTGCCGGTCCCGGTCAAGGAGCGGTACGGCGTGAGCGTCGGCGGCCGCGGCTGGCTGGCGAAGGGCGCGGAGGCCAACGGCTACAGCGAGGGCACCGCCACGCCGCCGGACCTCAAGGAGTCCTGGACGGTCGGCGCGGACACCCCGACGGGCGCGGACCCGGAGATCGACGCCTTCTGGTTCCAGCCCAACCGCTGGCCCGACGCCGAGGCCCCGACGCTGCGCCCGCTGGTGGAGTCCTACCTGACCCGGATGCGCCGCGTCGCCGACGAGGTGCTGCGCCTGCTGGGCTCTGCGCTGGGCCAGGGCGAGGACTTCTTCACCGCCCACACCCGGCACCCGACCTACACGCTCAACATCAACTGGTACCCGGGCGTCTCGGTCATGGGCCCGCCGGAACCCGGCCAGTTCCGGATCGGCCCGCACACGGACTTCGGCACGGTCACCCTGCTGGACCGGCAGGCCGGACAGGGCGGTCTCCAGGTCGACATCCCCGGCCACGGCTGGGTGGACGCCCCCTTCGACCCGGACGCCCTGACCGTCAACATCGGCGATCTCATGGCCCGCTGGACCGGCGACCGCTGGCGCAGCGGCCGCCATCGCGTGCTCCCGCCCGCGCCCGAAGCCCCGGAGGAGGACCTGATGTCCCTGGTCTACTTCTACGAGTGCGACCCCCACACGACGGTCACCCCCGTCGGCGGCCCGGTGACCTACGCGCCGGTGGACTCCTCCGCCTACCTCCGCGCCAAACTCGACGCGATCACCGTGACCCCGTAGGGGGCGCGAGGAACCGCGCGGCCAAGCCCCGTGGACCTGAGCTTCCCTACGTAGGGACCGTTGCACCACCCAGGGGCGCGGGGAACTGCGCGACAAGCCACCCTGTGCGGATGGTCCTCAACGCGCAGGGCCATCCGCACAGGGTGGTTGCTCGCGCAGTTCCCCGCGCCCCTCAGGTAGTGCAACCGAGCCGTGTGCCTCAGCTGTGGCCGAGCTCCTCGGCCGGGGTGCTCTCCTCGACGGAGCCGCCGGTGCGGTCCGGGTGGAGGGGCATGGGTTCGAGGCTGAACTCGTCCAGGACCGGCGGAGCCGGAACCGGCGGGGCCGGCATGACCGCGGCCTCACTGTGGCCGCCGCAGCCGAAGCCGAGCGAGACGATGCGACCGTCGGCCGGGCCGAACTCGTTCGAGCAGATGCCGAAGGCCTGGCTCAGCGCGCCGGCGATCGGGACCAGGAAGCCGCAGGACGCGCACGAGGCCGGCGCCGCCTGGGCCATCGGCGTGTGCGCGCCGAAGTCCTTCTCCCAACGGTCCGCCGCCAGGTTCAGCCCGAGACGGCTCAGCACGCGGACCCGGCCCATGCCCAGCTCGTCCGCGACGGAGGCGATCTGCGCCCGCTCCGTCGACGTCGCGGCGGCCGCCGCCTCGCCGGACGGCTCGATCGCCACGTCCTCCCCGGCGATGCCGGAGAAGCGGTCCTCGGCCAGCACCGAGTTCGGGGCGGGCTCGTCCTCGCCGGAGTAGCCCGGCTCCAGGCGCAGGTCGTCGGCCTCGGTCGGAAGGAGGTCGCCGGGGCCCATGTCACCGGGGCGCAGACGCTCGCTCCACGGCACCCACTGCGGCGCGATCATCGCGTCCGGGCCGGGCAGGAGCACCGTTTCGTCAAGCGTGACCTGCTTGCTCCGCGCGGCGCGCGTCACGGTCACGGCCCAGCGCCAGCCGCGGTAGGCGTTCTCCTTGGTGGCGAAGTAGTGGGTGACCACCCGGTCACCGTCGACGTCCACGCCGAGGTGCTCGCCGACCGCGAGCGCGCCCGCAGCCTCGACCGCGGCGCCCCGGGCGAACTCCACGGCATCGGCACACTGGCGGTCAGGGGTACGGCTTCGCGTCGTCGTCGCAGCACTCATCACGAACTGATTCTCTCCCAACCTTCCGCACCGTTTCACCACTGCCGTCGCGGCGGCACTTCGGCACGGCGCGCGTTCTCGGTCAGACTCCCATTCTGGGGGACACACGTGCCCGCTGTCCCGCCCGGGGGAGGAACCCGCCGGGGCAAAGTACCGCAGTGTGCCTGCGGGGTCATGCACCATGGGGGTGTGGCCGACGTGGGAGCGGGGAAGGCCCGGCGCGCGATGACTTCCGTGCACCGGTTCACCTCGGCTGCCGCGCTGCGCACCGGCATCATCGTGCACGCCACCGGCCGCAGGATCCGCAAGGCCACCTCCGCCGAGGGCGCGGGCGAGTCGGGCCTGGCGAAGCTGATCGAACTGCACGCGGTGAGCTCGGCCGGCGACATGATGATCACGGTCGCGCTGGCCTCCACGATCTTCTTCTCGGTCCCCACCGACCAGGCGCGCGGGCGCGTCGCCCTCTACCTGCTCATCACGATGGCGCCGTTCGTGCTGCTCGCTCCGGTCATCGGCCCGCTGCTCGACCGGATCCCCAGCGGCCGGCGCGCCGCGATGGCGGGCAGCATGCTGGTGCGGGCCGCGCTGGCCTGGATGATGGCGGGTTCGATCGCCGGGGCGGGTCTGCAGATCTACCCGGAGGCGCTGGGCGTGCTGGTCGCCTCCAAGGCCTACGGCGTGGTGCGCAGCGTCGTCGTGCCGCGGCTGCGACCACCGCAGCTGGCGCTGGTGAAGGCCAACTCGCGGGTCTCGCTGGCGGGTCTGCTGGCGACGGGGCTCGCCGGAGCCGTCGGCGCGCTGCTGCATCTGGTCGGCCCCGACTGGCCGCTGCGCGGGGCCTTCCTGCTCTTCGTGATCGGCGCCGGGTTGGCCTTCGCGCTGCCGCATCAGGTGGACCTGGCCAAGGGAGAGGAGCGAGCCGTCCTGCACGCGGACGCCCCGCCCGGCTCCCCCGGCAAGGTGGGGCTGCGCACGGTCGGCCCGAGTGTCGTGCTGGCGCTGGGCGCGGAGGGCACGCTGCGCGGGCTGTTCGGCTTCCTCACCTTCTTCCTCGCCTTCCTGGTCCGCGAGCATCCGATCGGCGGGCTGACCCCGACGCTCTCGCTGGGCCTGGTCGCCGCCGCCCTCGGCATCGGCAACACGCTCGGCACGGTGCTCGGCGCCTGGATGCGCACACGTGCCCCTGAGACTCTCGTCACCCTGATGCTCACCGTGGCCCTCGGCTCGGCGCTCGCGGCGACGATCGCCTACGGCGCGGTGACGGTGGTGGTGCTCGCCTTCGTGGCCGGTCTGACCCAGTGCCTGGGCAAGGTCGCCCTGGACGCGTCGATCCAGCGCGACGTGCCGGAGACCGTGCGGACCTCGGCATTCGCCCGTTCGGAGACCCTGATGCAGCTGACCTGGGTGCTCGGCGGCGGCCTCGGCATCGTGCTGCCGCTGGTCGGCGTGGTCGGCATGGCGACCGCGTCGGGCCTGCTGGCGGTGGCCGTGCTGTGGGCTGTCCGGACCAGGCTGACGCTGCGGCCGCGCCGCACATCGACCGCCCCCGACGTGGCGTGATCCCGGCGGGACGGTAGCCTCAGCACCATGAGTCTCAACCGCGGAGTCGCCGCCCTTGCTGGTCTCGTCGTCGTCGGCGCTGGAATCGCTGCGGGCGGAGCCGCCTGGGGCGTGAGCAGCGGCAAGCCCGTGCCGAACGTGGCCGTCGTCGCCGGGTCGCACTGGACCCAGATCGCGCCGCTGAAGGGCTGCTACAACGACGGCAAGGCGATGGACCAGGCCGCCCAGGCCAAGTGCGGCGTCTCCATCAAGGCGGCGCTGACCGACGAGAAGCTGCTCCCGACCGCGATCGTCCCGAGCGCGAACAGCACCTTCGGCATCAACGTCGACCAGCCCGTCGTCCACAACGGCTGGCTCGCCCGCTACTCCACCGGCACCCTGGTCCAGCACACGACCAACGCCTACGCCGGCCCGCTCTCCACCGCCCAGGTGCTGACCACGCAGGACCAGTCGACCGGGGCCAGCACGGTCGGCACCAACGGTCCGGTGCTCGTGGTCGAGACCGACAAGAGCGGCAACACCGTCTACGGCGAGTGGCTGTTCCAGCTCAAGGTCTCCAACTGACCTCCCCCCGCCTTCTCGTCGTCACCGCCGTCGCTCCCGAAGCGGCGGCGGTGCTGCGTGGCGTGCGGACGGCGAACGGCCACCACGCCGAGACCCCCCGACCGCCGCTTCCCGGCGGGTACGCGCTGACCGCCTGCGGCCCGGTGGACGTGGTCGTGGCGGGCGTCGGACCGGCCGCTGCGGCGGCGGCCACCGCGACCGCGCTGGCGCTCGCACCGGACGCCGGGTACGCCCTGGCCGTCTCGGCCGGCATCGCCGGCGGTTTCGCCCCGGCCGCGCCGCTGGGCTGCGCTGTCGTCGCCGAAGCGATGGTGGCGGCCGACCTGGGCGCGGAGACGCCCGACGGCTTCACCGACGTCGCCTCGCTGGGCTTCGGGCGGGTCCGCCACGACTGCCCCCAGGCGGACGACGTCGTGCGCGCGCTGCGCGGACACGGCCTGCGCACCGCGACGGGCCCGGTGCTCACCGTCTCCACCGTCACCGGCAGCGCGGAGCGCGCGGCGGAACTGCTGCGGCGTCACCCGGGAGTCGTCGCCGAGGCCATGGAGGGCTTCGGCGTGGCCGAGGCCGCCGCCGGACACGGGGTCCCGGTGCTGGAGCTCCGCACCGTCTCCAACGCCGTCGGCCCGCGCGACCGCGCCGCCTGGCGCATCGGCGAGGCGCTGGACGCCCTGGCGGGCGTGTTCGCCGCCCTGCCGTACGCGACACTGGTGAAGTGAACCCTCTGCGTATCGCGTACTCGCCCTGTCCGAACGACACCTTCGTCTTCCACGCCTGGACGCACGGTCTCGTGGTGGGCGGCGAACCGGCCCCCGAGGTCACCTTCGCGGACATCGACGTCACCAACGGCATGGCCGAACGCGGCGAGCTGGACGTCCTGAAGATCTCCTACGCCCAGCTGCCGTGGGTCCTGGACGAGTACGCGCTGCTGCCGACCGGCGGGGCGCTGGGCCGCGGCTGCGGCCCGCTCGTCCTGACCGGCCCCGACTCCCCCGCGACGGCCGCCGACCCGGCGGCGCTGCGCGGCCGCACGGTCGCGGTCCCGAGCGAGCGCTCCACGGCCTACCTGCTGTTCCGCCTCTGGGCGGCGGAGGCGGTCCCCGGCGGCCTGGGCGAGATCGTGGTGATGCCGTTCCACGAGATCATGCCGGCGGTCCGCGACGGCAAGGTCGACGCCGGCCTGGTCATCCACGAGGCGCGCTTCACCTACCAGAACTTCGGCCTGCGCTGCCTGGCCGACATGGGCGAGGCCTGGGAGGCCGCGACCGGCCTGCCGATCCCGCTCGGCGCGATCATCGCGAAGCGGTCACTCGGCGCGGAGCGCCTGGAGTCCCTGACGGACACCATCCGCGCGAGCGTCCGCCAGGCGTGGGCGGCCCCGGCCCTCTCCCGCGACTACGTGCTGGCGCACGCCCAGGAGATGGACCCCGCCGTCGCGGACCAGCACATCGCCCTCTACGTGAACGAGTTCACCGAGGACCTCGCCGACGCCGGCTACGCCGCGGTCGAGGGCCTCCTCACCCGCGCGGCCGCCCAGGGCCTGGTCCCCCCCGTCGCCCCCGAACTCATCCGGTAGTTGCACGACCCCCAGGGGCGCGAGGCACTGCGCGCCTCCGGCGCGCGGGCGCGGGGCTGCTCAGCAAAGGGGCGGTTGCACCACCTCAGGGGGCGCGAGGAACTGCGCGACAAGCCACCCACGTAGGGACAACCCCGAGCGAGCAGGGCCATCCGCACAGGGTGGTTTCTCGCGCCCCTGAGGGGCCGATCGCCCGACGTCAGACGTCGAGCTGGTCGGCGATGTGGTGGAGGAGGGTGGCGACCCGCTTGCCGACCGGCTTGTCCGGGTAGCGGCCCTTCTGGAGGCCGGGGAGGATCTTCTCCAGGACCGTCGTGAGGTCCTGCACCATCGCGGCAAGCTCATCCGGCTTCTTGCGCGACGCCGCCGCCAGCGACGGCGCCTCCTCCAGCAGGGTCACCGTCAGCGCCTGGTCACCCCGGTGGCCGGCGACCACGCCGAACTCGACCCGCTGGCCCGGCTTCAGCGACTCCACCCCGACCGGCAACGCCTTGGAGTGCACGAAGACATCGCCGCCGTCGTCGCGGGAGAGGAAGCCGAAGCCCTTCTCTGAGTTGAACCACTTCACTTTGCCCGTAGGCATGGGGAGACCTCATCGGTGGTGAGTCGGAGTGTGTCGTACGGGGTGCGGCGGACCGCCGCGCGTGCTGCACGCGAGCTAGCGCCGCGCCATTGTTCCAGTTCGGCGCCGGAATGATCGACCGGATTGCTCCGCCGGAGGCACCGGCGCCAGAGTCGGCCCACGGCGTACTCGCGTGGCGGTCATGGCGCACCTCCTCCTCCGGCCTGCCGGCCACCGTCGATCCGCGGTGCATTCACAGTGCATTCGCAGCGCATTCGCACGGTCCCCGTGCGTGACGTGCATACCCCCACGGGGCCTGCGGCTAACCCGTGCCGGGCGACCACCCGCGCGGACCGGTTAGCGTGGAGGGTGTGAACGCTGACTCGACCTCCCCGGGCGACCTCCTGGTGCGCATCGGTGCGATCCTCTTCGCCCTCGGCGCCGTGGCCACGATCGCCACGGTCGCCCCGCTCTTCCTCGGCCTGCACCGGCTGCCCACGGCCGCGTACTTCGTCTGCATGACGATGCCGCTCGGCTTCGCCGTCGCCCTGGCCGGCCTCTTCCGCACGGCCCGCTCCCAGCGCCGCGCGTCCTAGCCGGCCTGCCGGACTACCCCAGGTAGCCGTCCAGCCAGGCGGGGAACTCGGTGAGGTCCGCCAGCACCACGTCCGCGCCCGCCTCGCGCAGGCTCGCCGCGTCGTAGGGGCCGGTCGTGACGGCCACGGCGTACGCGTCCGCCTCGCGGGCGCCCGCGACGTCGCCGAGGTGGTCGCCGACGTAGACGCCCGCACCCTCGGCCCGTAGCGCCTCGGCCTTGCCCGCGCCGAAGACGTCGCCGTACAGCGCGTCCACGCGCATCGCCAGCGCGTCGAGGTTGAGCCGGGCGTTGGGCGTGTACTTGCCGGTCACCACCACCGAGCGGCCGCCCGCCGCGCGCACCGCGGCCAGCGACTCGACCGCACCGGGCAGCGGGGTGACGCCCGCGACGCCGTGCTGGGCGTACAGCTGCCGGTAGCGGTCCGCCATCGCCTTGACCTCCTCGGCGGGGAACCAGTTGGCCATCTCGATCTCGACCGGCGGTCCGAGCCTGGAGACGACGAGCGCGCTGTCGATGACCGTGCCGGTCTCCTTCGCGAGCAGGTCGTAGGCGCGCGCGATGCCCGGCCGCGAGTCGATGAGCGTCATGTCGAGATCGAATCCCACGGTCAGCGCCGTCTGCGTCGTCATGGCCTTCACCCTAAGTCAGCGCTGGTGGGTGATACTCCTCTCAATAAAGGCCGCAATTCGGGCACTGGAGGCAGAATG
Source organism: Streptacidiphilus rugosus AM-16 (assembly GCF_000744655.1). Classification (NCBI taxonomy): domain Bacteria; kingdom Bacillati; phylum Actinomycetota; class Actinomycetes; order Kitasatosporales; family Streptomycetaceae; genus Streptacidiphilus; species Streptacidiphilus rugosus. Next base: position 6,922,644 of record NZ_JQMJ01000004.1, read on the forward strand.
CCGCGCGCCTACTCCCGCAGAGCGGTGCTGGGCGGTGCGTTGGGCGCCCTGGGCGCGCTGGGCGTCGCCGGGATCGCGGGCTGCACCGGCAGCGGCCGCGTGCCGCTCAGCTCGGACGCGACCCCGACCCCCGGCTCGACCACGGCGTCGGCCTCGACCACGGCCGCCGCCGCGACGAGCGCCGCGCCCTCCCCGATGCGCACCGTGACGGCAGCGACCGGCACGGTGCAGGTGCCGGAGCAGCCCAGCCGGGTCGTGGTGCTGGACACCGGCGAGCTGGACTCCGCGCTCACCCTGGGCCTGACCCCCGTCGGCGCGGCGCGGCCCGCACTCGACCCGGGCCTGCCGCACTACTTCCCGGCGAGCTGGCTCTCCGGAATCGCCCTCGTCGGCACCGTCGGCGCGCCCGATCTCGCGGCCATCGCCCGTCTGGAGCCCGACCTGATCCTCTCCAACCGCACCCGCGACGGCGACCGCTACGAGCAGCTGGCCGCCATCGCCCCGACGGTGCTGACCGAGAGCAACGGGGCCGCCTGGAAGGACAACTTCCAGCTCCACGCGCAGGCCCTGAACAAGCAGAACGCCGCGGACGCGATCACCACGGCCTACCAGGAGCACGTGCACCAGTTCGTCGCGGCGCTGGGCGGCTCGGCGGCGACCAGGAAGCAGCGGATCAGCCTGGTGCGCTTCGTCCAGGACGAGGACCCGCGCGCCTACGCGAACAACAACTTCACCGGCTCGCTGCTCGCCGAGGTCCAGCTGGGCCGGCCGCCGGCGCAGAACGTGCCGGCGTTCGAGGTCGTGATCCCCACGGCGGCGGATCTGGGCGACGCCGACGGCAGCACGATCTTCTACGCCACCTACGGCGATCCGGCCAGGGCGCACACCACCGAGGTGGTGAACAGCGCGTCCTGGAAGAACCTGTCCGGCGTGAAGGCGCGCCGCGCGTTCGAGGTCGACGACCAGCTCTGGTACCTGGGCATCGGGTACTTCGGGGCGAACCTGATCCTGGCTCAACTTCAGCGCTACTTGGGCGGTTAGCGGACGATACGCGGCATGAGTCTTGTGATGCAGGTCACTCGGTAACACCATGGCAGCTATGCCGACGACAACCGAGCAGGGGAAGCAGCCGACCCAGGAACAGACACCGGAGAAGGCGCGCGCGGCCAGGAAGGCGTTCATCGCCGAGGGATTCGACCTGGTCGCCGACACGTACGACGAGGTCAACGGCGAGTTCTTCCGCGCGAACGGCGCCCGCCTGGTCGCGCAGGCCGGGCTGCGCCCGGGCGACCGCGTGCTGGACCTCGGCTGCGGCCGGGGCGCGGTGCTGTTCCCGGCCGCCTCGGCGGTGGGCCCGGACGGCTACGTGGCCGGGCTGGACCTCTCCCCCCGCATGGCGCACGCGACGGCGGCGCAGGTCGCCGCGCGCGGCCTGCGTAACGTCGCCGTCCGGGTCGGCGACGCGGAGGACCCCGGCTTCCCCGCCGGCTCCTTCGAGGCGGTGCTGGCCGGGCTGATGATCTTCATCACCCCGGATCCCGAGGCGGTGCTGCGCAGCGCACGACGGGTGCTGACCCCCGGCGGACGCTTCGCGATGTCGTCCTTCGGCAGCGTCGACCCGCGCTGGACCCGCCCGCTGGACGCTGCGCTGGCCTTCCTGGAGAACCCGCTGCCGGCCTCCTCCCCGACCCAGGGCGCGCGGGGCGGACACCCCGCGTTCGACACGGTGGAGTCGATCGCCTCCCTGCTGGACGCCTGCGGCTTCACCGAGGTCCGCACGGTGGAGGAACGGACGGTGGGCATCGTCGAGAGCGGCGACGCGTGGTGGCGCTCGCAGTGGGCGACGGGCCGCCGCATCTGGCTGGAGCAGATCCCCGCCGACCGCCTCCCGGCGGCGCGCGCCGCGGCGCTGGCAGCGCTGGAATCCCTGCGGGACGCCGACGGCATCCTCCGCAACCCCACAACCCTCCGCTACACCACGGCCCGCCGCGAATAGCACCTTCTGCACGCGAGGAACCAGGCAAGTGCTCAGGGGCGCGAGGAACTGCGCGAGAAACCACCCTGTGCGGATGGCCCTGCGCGTTGAGGACCATCTGGTCACCAGTGGCTTGGCCGCGCAGTTCCTCGCGCCCCTGAGGTCGTGCAACTGGCCCTTGATCCGAGGTGCCGCGTCCGCGCGCCGCAGGAGCGCAGTTCCTCGCGCCCCTGAGGTGAGTGCAACTGGCCCTTGTCGGAAGGCCTCCTCGCGCCCCCGGAGGGGATCAGCGGCGGGTGATGCGCCAGGTGAGGAGCGCGGCGGAGACGCCGGCCGAGCCGCGGAGCCAGAAGGTGAACGCGTTGTGCGTCGCCGCGGTCATCTGCGCCGGGGTCAGGCCCGGGTGTCCCGGCGCATGGCCCGCGCGGCTGTAGAGCCAGAACCCGCAGGCCACCGCGATCAGGCCGGGGACCCACAGCGCGACGAACCTGCCGAACCCACGCCCGAACCGGCGGCCTGCGTACGCGAAGAGCCACCCCAGCAGCGCGACGTACCAGAGCCCCGTCACCACGGCGGCGGCCAGCACCAGCGTCGCCAGCCCCTCCACCAGCGGGATCGGCCCCCGCTGCACCCTCCCCGGCCCGGCCACCGGCCCAGCCGCGGGAGCCGCCGGCGGCGTCGGGGTGAGCACCCGCCGCAGTAGGCCCCGCTTCGGTGCGGGAGCCGCGGCCGGCGCCGGGGTCTCCGGCGGCAGCTGACGGGACGTCGGGATGCCCGTGACCGGGTCGACCAGACCCGTCCGGTCGGGGCGGAGGAACTCGTCCGCGAACGCGCCCGACCAGCCCGGCGGCTGCAGCGCCGGCAGATCGCCGCCGTATCCGCCGCCGAGGCTCCCTCCCGCGCCCCCGCCGCCCAGGCTCCACCAGTCCGTCGCATAGGTCGTGCCGGGGCCGAGCGGATCGCCCGCGTCCGCGCGGGTGAACTCGGCGCGGCCCTCGATCACCGGGGCGCTGCCCTGACTCGGCACGGACGGCGTGGAGGGGGCGGAGGGGCCTCGCCCGGGGACCTCGGGTCCGGACGCGGGCAGCCCGCCGACCGCCGCTCGGTGCACCACCTCGTCCGGCGTTCCGAGCCCCGCGAGGATCTTCCGCACCGAGCCGACCGCCGCCCTCGGGGTGCGCGGGGCCGCCGCGGCCTGCTGGGCGTCTATGGTCTGACGCAGCGTGTTGACCAGCCGGGCGCGGTCCGACGCCGTGAGAGCGGGCGAGGCGCCCGCGAGGTCGCCCACGCGGCTGAGGTAGTCGTAGACCAGCTGCTCGCTCTCGATCCCCATCCCGCTCCCCGCCCTTCCAGCGGCCCTGCCGCAGCCACCCCGCGTCAGCTTAGGCTGGCGTCCGTGGATGTGACCCCCGTACCCGTAGATCTGCACTGGTACTCGCTGCCTCCGGGGCTGCGCCGACTGCGGCGCACCCTGCTGCTGGCGGTCGGTGTGCCGCTGACCGTGCTCGTGGGCGTGCTGCTCGGCGTGCTCGCCGACGGCGGGTGGGCGCTGCTCGCGCTGCTGCCGGCCGCGCTGGTGGCGTGGGGCTGGCGCGTGATCGGGCGGAACTGGGCGAGTTGGCGCTTCGCCGAGCGCGAGGACGACCTGCTGCTGGTCCACGGCGTGCTCTGGCGGCGTCAACTCGTGGTCCCCTACGGACGGATGCAGGCGGTCGACGTGGAGGCCGGGCCGTTGGAGCGGGCCTTCGGCGTCGCTTCGGTGCAGCTGCACACCGCCGCGCCGTTCAGCGCGGCCCGCATTCCTGGGCTGCTGCCGGCGGAGGCTGAACGACTCCGTGACGCCCTCGCGGAGCGCGGCGAGGCCCGCCAGGCGGGCCTGTGAGCACCGACAGCCCGGATCCCGCCGTGGAGTCCCTGCCCGCCGAGACCGCGGGCTGGCGACGGCTGCATCCCTTCACCCCGTTCCTGCGCGGCTGGGCGCTGCTCGCGGCCCTGGTCTTCGGCGTCGTCCGCAACGCGCACGATCTCCTCCACGACCTCACCGCCGACCGGGTCGGCCTCGGCCTGTCCTTGATCGTTCCGCTCGCGCTCGGGTACGGCTTCCTCGCCTGGCGCTTCACCCGCTTCCGGGTGGACGGCACCCAGCTGCGGGTCGAGCGCGGCGTGCTCTTCCGGCGGACTCGCGACATCCGGCTCGACCGGGTCCAGGCCATCGACGTCGTCCGCCCGCTCGCCGCGCGGCTGACCGGCGTGGCGGTGCTCAAGTTCGACGCCGCCGGGGGTGAGAAGGCCCGGTCGACGCTGGAGTACCTGGCGGTCGGCCAGGCTGTCGCGCTCCGTGCGGAGCTGCTCGCCCGTGCGGCCGGGCTGGCCCCGGACGCGGGCGAGGCGCCGCAGCGCGTCCTGTACGCGCTGCCGGGGGGACGGCTGCTCGGATCCATCGCGCTGAGCGTCGCCACCTGGGTCTGGGCGATCAGCGCCGCGGTGGTCTCCCTGCCGCTGCTCCTGGAGGGGCACCTGGCCGGGCTGTTCACGGCGCTGCCGCTGCTGGCGGCGCTCTGGGCCAGCACGTTCAAGCGCTTCGCGGCGGAGTTCTCCTTCACGGTGGCCGAATCCCCCGACGGCCTGCGGATCGGGACCGGTCTGCTGGAGCGCAAGCACCAGACGGTGCCGCCGGGCCGGGTGCAGGCGGTGCGGATCGACGAGCCGCTGCTGTGGCGGGCGGCGGGCTGGGCCCGGGTGCGGCTGAACGTGGCGGGGCAGAGCGAGAAGGCCTCCGTGCTGCTGCCGGTGGCGCCGAAGGCCGAGGCGGTGGCCCTGCTGTCCCGGCTCTGGCCGGGCCTGGACCTGGACGCCGTCGAACTGACCCGGCCGCCGCGCCGGGCCCGCTGGATCGCACCGTTCTGGGCTGCTCGCTCCGGCTGCGGGCACGACGAGCGGGTCTTCGTCAGCGTCAAGGGCCTGGCCGTGCGCCGCACCGAGGTGATCCCGCACGCCAAGCCGCAGAGCCTGGCGCTGAGGCAGAACCCCCTGACCCGGGCGCTCGGCCTGGCGGAGCTCCAGCTCCACTCCACGAAGGGCCCGGTCGCGGTCACCGCCCGCTTCCGCGACCTGGCCGAGGCCCAGGCCCTCCTGGACGCGCAGGCCCACCGCTCCCGCACCGGCCGCCACACCGACACCCCCGCCCGCTGGGCCACCGGCTGAGCCGGACCGGACGGCCGCCGTGCCCCGGTCGGCTCAGGGACGCCCGCCCTCGGCGCCGTCTCCACGGAATCCGCTGATCCCGCACCCAGGCTGTCGTCACAGGCTGCCGGTAATCTGAGTCGGATGAGCACCGGGAGAACCGGGGGGTCTCCCCGGGCGAAGACGGCGAAGGCGGCGCCCCGCGCGCAGGCACCGGCGCCGGTCGCGCCGCGCACGCTCGCGGAGGATCTGCGCGGTCGGGACGACGACGCCCTCGGCGCGCTGCTGCGGGCCCGCCCGGATCTGGTGCATCCGGTGCCCGCCGACCTGACGCAGCTCGCCACCCGCAGCTCCACCCGGGCCAGCGTGATCCGCGCGCTGGAGCGGCTGGACCGCTTCACCCTCCAGGTCGCCGAGGCGCTCGCCGTCGCCGCCGACCCGTGCGAGCCTGCCGAGCTGCGCACGCTGCTCGGCGCCGCGCAGGAGCCCGAGGTCGAGGCGGTGCTCGGTCCCGCGCTCGCGACGCTCCGTGACGCGGCCCTGCTGTGGGGGGAGCCGGAGCGGCTGCGGCTGATCCGGACCGCGCGCGACGTGCTGGCGCCGAGCGGCGGGCAGCCGGGGCCGACAGGGCTGGGGCCGGTGCTCAGTGAGGCGGGCGCGGGGATCTCGCCCGGTCGGCTGCAGGAGATCCTCGCGGACGCGGGCCTGCCCAGCACCCACGACCAGGTGAGCGCGCTGGCGTCGCTGAGCGCGCTCTTCGCCGACCGCGCGCGGGCGGAGGCGCTGCTCGCGCAGGCGCCCGAGGGCGCACGGGCGGCGCTGAACAAGCTGGTCTGGGGCCCTCCCTTCGGCGCGACCCCGCCGCGCGCCGTCCGCGCGGCCGACGCACGCACCCCCGTCGAGTGGCTCCAGGCACGCGGCTTCCTGCTGCCCGCGGGGCGGGACGCCGTCGTACTCCCGCGCGAGGTCGCGCTCTTCCTCCGGGACGGCCTGGCGCACCGTCAGCTCGAACCGACCGCACCGACGGTGGCGACGTCCCGGACGATCGGCCCCGACCAGGCGGACCGGGCGGCCGCCGCCCAGGCCTTCACGGCCGTCCGCACGGTCGAGGAGGCACTCGACCTGTGGAGCAACGAGCCGCCGACCGTGCTGCGGGCCGGCGGCCTCGGCGTCCGCGATCTGCGGCGCGCCGCCCAGGCCCTGGACCTGCCCGAGCCGACGACCGCCTTCTGGTACGAACTCGCCTACGGCGCGGGACTGCTGGCGCCCGACGGCGAGGCCGATGAGCGCTGGGCGCCGACCCCCGCCTACGACGAGTGGCTGCGGCAGGACGTCGCCGAGCGCTGGCTGCTGCTGGCCCGCACCTGGCTGGCTGCGACCCGGTTGGCCGCGCTGGTCGGCAGCCGCGACGCGAAGGACAAGGTGCTGCCCGCCCTCGGCGGCGGGCTCGACCGGGCGCTGGCGCCGGAGATCCGTCGGGACGTGCTGAGCCTCCTCGCCTCGCTGCCGCCCGGCGGCACGGGCGAGCCCGCATCGCTGACCGCCAGGGTCCGCTGGGAGCGGCCGCTGCGCGGCGGCGAGCTGCGGGACCGGCTGGTCGGCTGGACTCTGGACGAGGCCGAGCAGCTGGGTCTGACCGGCAGGGGCGCACTGGCACGCTACGCCGTGCCGCTGCTGGACGGTGACGAGACGTCGGCCCAGGCCCGCCTCGCTCCGCTGCTCCCGGAGCCGCTGGACCAGGTGATCCTCCAGCCCGACCTCACCGCCATCGCGCCCGGACCGCTGCGCACGCCGCTCGCCCAGACCCTCGGCGTGGCGGCGGACGTCGAGTCGAAGGGCGGCGCGACGGTCTACCGCTTCACCCCGGACTCGGTGCGCCGTGCCCTGGACGCCGGCCGCAGCGCGGCCGAACTGCATGCGTTCCTGGCCGAGCACTCCAGCACGCCGGTGCCGCAACCGCTCTCGTACCTGATCGACGACGTGGCCCGGCGCCACGGCCGGCTGCGGGTCGGCGCGGCCTCGGCGTACCTGCGCTGCGACGACGACGCACTGCTGGACGAGCTGCTCGCCGACCGGCGCGCCGCGCAGCTGCGGCTGCGCCGCCTGGCGCCGACCGTGCTGGCCGCGCAGGCGGAGCCGACCGCGGTGCTGACGGCGCTGCGCGCCATGGGCTACGCCCCGGCGGCCGAGTCCGCCGACGGCGACGTCCTGATCTCCCGCCCCGACGCCCGCCGCACGCCGCCGCGCACGCCGCCCGCGCCCGTCCCCGACGGCCCGCCGCCGGTCACCCGGGCGCTGCTGTCGGCCGCGGTCAAGGCCATCCGCGCCGGCGACCGCGCCGCCACGGTGCCGCACCGCGCCGAGACGCCCGGCGGCCCGCTCCCCCGCACGCCGGCGGCCGAGACCCTGGCCACCCTGCAGACCGCCGTCCTGACCGGCGACCCGGTCTGGATCGGCTACGTCAACGCGGAGGGCGCGGCCAGCCAGCGCGTCATCGAACCGGTCCGCGTCGAGGGCGGCTTCGTCACCGCCTTCGACCAGTTCCACGAGGAGATGCGCACCTTCTCCCTCCACCGCATCACCGGCGTCGCCGAACTGGCGGCCGACGAGGCCTGAAGAACAGGAGACCCGTGTCGAACGACGACGCACGCTTCCGGACCGCCGAGCTCGCGGACATCCCGGCACTGGTGCCGCTGATCGAGTCCGCCTACCGGGGCGAGTCGAGCCGCGCGGGCTGGACCACGGAGGCGGACCTGCTGGAGGGCCGCCGGACCGACGCCGAGAGCGTCGCCGCGGTGATCACCAGGGACGGCTCGATGATGCTGGTGGTGGAGCGGGAGGACCGCATCGTCGCCTGCTGCCAGCTGGAACACCGGGGCGGCACGGCGTACTTCGGCATGTTCTCGGTCCGCCCCGAACTCCAGGGCGCGGGCCTGGGCCGGACCGTCCTGGCCCGGGCCGAGACCTTCGCCCGGGAGGTGTGGGGCGTCGGCGAGATGGAGATGACCGTGATCGTGCAGCGCGCCGACCTCATCGCCTGGTACGAACGCCGCGGCTTCACCCGCACCGGCGAGTACTCCCCCTTCCCCTACGGCAACGACCGCGTCGGCACCCCGCTCCGCGACGACCTGCGCTTCGAGCGGCTGACCAAGAAGCTGTGACGGCCCGCCCGCCCCGACGAAACGTATCGTCCTCACACGATCGGGTGGTGTGACGGTCAGCGGCTCCCGCTACCGTGAGAGCGATGGCTTGAATCCCGTCCATGGGAGGAACCATGACCGCTGAGCCCGTGCACCGCTGGCACCGGCCGCCCGTCGGCGGCTACACCGTGGACGACCTGCTGACCCTGCCCGACCTCCCGCCGCACACCGAGCTGATCGATGGCAGCCTGGTATTCGTGAGTCCGCAGAAGGAATTCCACAGCTTGATGATCTTTCTGCTGGATGTCGGTCTACGGGCCACCGTTCCCGACGCCTACCGGGTTCGCCGGGAGATGGCGGTGGTGCTCGACGAACGCAACGCCCCGGAACCGGATCTGTGCGTCGTGAAGGCGGACGCCGTGGGTCTCGGCCGGACTCGCTACGCGGTGGAGGACGTGCTCCTTGCCGTGGAGGTGGTCTCGCCCGATTCCGAGGCGCGTGACCGCGACACCAAGCCGCACAAGTACGCCCGCGCAGGCATCGAGCACTACTGGCTGGTCGACGCCTCCGAGGGATGGCACCACCCCGTCGTGCAGGTCTTCGAACTCGACCACGACAAGCGGGTCTACAACCTCGCAGGCGTCTATCACGACCGCCTGGTACTCAGTCGGCCGTTCCCCGTGGAGATCGACCTCACGGCCATCGATCAGCTGTAGCTTTCCGGTCCGGGGCGCGATGCGGGACACTTGGGGTTTGGCCATCGCCCGGCACCGGAGGAGAGACGTACGTGAACGACGGGCCGCTGATCGTCCAATCCGACAAGACCCTGCTGCTGGAGACCGGTCACGCCGACGCCGACGCCTGCCGGCGCGCCATCGCGCCGTTCGCGGAGCTGGAGCGGGCGCCCGAGCACGTGCACACCTACCGGGTGACGCCCCTGGGCCTGTGGAACGCGCGTGCCGCCGGGCATGACGCCGAGCAGGTCGTGGACGCGCTGGTCACGTACTCGCGCTACCCCGTGCCGAACGCGCTGCTGGTGGACGTCGCCGACACCATGGACCGATACGGCCGGCTGCAGCTCAGCAAGCACCCCGTGCACGGCCTGGTGCTGACCACCACCGACCGGCCCGTGCTGGAGGAGATCCTCCGGTCGAAGAAGATCATGCCGCTGGTCGGCCAGCGGCTGGACCCGGACACCGTCGTCGTGCACCCCTCCGAGCGCGGCCAGATCAAGCAGGTGCTGCTCAAGCTCGGCTGGCCGGCCGAGGACTTCGCGGGCTACGTGGACGGCGAGGCGCACCCGATCGAGCTGGACCAGGACGGCTGGGAGCTGCGGCCCTACCAGGAGCAGGCCGCCGAGGGCTTCTGGCACGGCGGCTCCGGCGTCGTCGTGCTGCCCTGCGGCGCCGGCAAGACGCTGGTCGGCGCGGCCGCGATGGCCAAGGCGAAGGCGACCACCCTGATCCTGGTCACCAACACCGTCTCCGCCCGCCAGTGGAAGCACGAGCTGGTCAAGCGCACGACCCTGACCGAGGACGAGATCGGCGAGTACAGCGGCGCCCGCAAGGAGATCCGTCCGGTCACCATCGCGACGTACCAGGTCATGACGACCAAGCGGAAGGGCGTCTACCCGCACCTGGAGCTGTTCGACTCGCGCGACTGGGGCCTGATCGTCTACGACGAGGTGCACCTGCTGCCCGCGCCGGTGTTCAAGTTCACCGCCGACCTGCAGGCCCGCCGCCGGATCGGCCTGACCGCGACGCTGGTGCGGGAGGACGGCCGCGAGGGGGACGTGTTCTCGCTGATCGGGCCGAAGCGCTTCGACGCCCCGTGGAAGGAGATCGAGGCGCAGGGCTACATCGCTCCGGCCGACTGCTGCGAGGTGCGGGTCACCCTCACCGACCACGAGCGGCTCGCGTACGCCACGGCGGAGCCGGAGGAGCGCTACCGCTTCTGCGCCACCACGGCGACCAAGCGGCGGGTCACCCAGGCGCTCGTCGAGAAGCACCGGGGCACGCCCACGCTGGTCATCGGTCAGTACATCGACCAGCTGGACGAGCTGGGCGAGGCGCTCGGCGCGCCGGTGATCAAGGGCGAGACGACGAACGCGCAGCGCGAGAAGCTGTTCGACGCCTTCCGTGAGGGCGAGATCAGCGTGCTGGTGGTGTCCAAGGTCGCCAACTTCTCCATCGACCTGCCCGAGGCGACGGTGGCGATCCAGGTGTCGGGGACCTTCGGGTCCCGCCAGGAGGAGGCCCAGCGGCTGGGCCGCGTGCTGCGTCCGAAGGCGGACGGGCACATGGCGCACTTCTACTCGGTCGTGGCCAGGGACACCATCGACCAGGACTTCGCCGCGCACCGGCAGCGGTTCCTGGCCGAGCAGGGCTACGCCTACCGGATCATCGACGCGGACGACGTGCTGTAGCGGGCGTGCGGTAGCGGGCCGGTCGGTCGCCGGCCGGCTGGTCAGTCCTTGTGCAGGAGGTCCTCAGGGAGGCCGTCGTTGCCGAGCAGGACGACGGAGAAGGCCGTGGTGGCCACGATGCCGACGCCTCTGGCGCAGGCGGCGAGGGGGTTGCGCGGGCGCCGTTCAGCCCTCGTGGCGCCACGGGCGACGACGGGAGGGTGACTGCGGACGCGGGGCTGGGGACGGGTTTCGACGTGTGCGGTAGCCATGTCTCCACCGTAGATTTCGGGCCCCGCGAAGTCGTCAGACCACGGATCGAATCCCCGGCCCCCACCAGCTCATCCCCGAGAGGTACCGCACCTCATCCGTCCATCAGGGTTACCCCTGATCTGCTCGGAATAAATGATTCGCCTGCCACCCAGGCGCGGGTATAGGGTTTCCGGTCTGCCGCCTCCCTGGGACGCACGTGGGGAGGCGCCGCCCGGACGGCAACCGGGCGGCTCTCAAATTCCACCGCAGACCTTTTGAGACCGCTGCGCGCCGGGCACCCCCCGGTCCTCGCGCAGCCGGGAAGGCTTCTTCGTGCCTGCGCACTCCCCTGCAACCGCCAATCCCCTCGACCGCGAGCGTGCTCACCTCGCCTCCTCCCGCGCCGCGCTGCGCGCCATGCGCGAGGACGTCCAGGCGCTCGACATCCGCGACGTCACCGGCAACTGGGTCAACGCCGCGATCCTCGCCCGCGAGATCGACGACCGGATCAAGGCCCTGGCCGACCTCGCCGACACCCCGCTCTTCTTCGGCCGGCTCGACTTCCTCCACGCCCCCGGCGCGGACCTGGCCGAGGGCAGCGAGGGCGAGCGGTTCTACATCGGCCGCCGCCACGTCCACGACCACGACGGCGATCCGATGGTCATCGACTGGCGCGCGCCGGTCTCCCAGTCGTTCTACCGCGCCAGCAAGAAGGACCCGCTGGACGTCGGCCTGCGCCGCCGTTTCGGCTACACCGGCGGCGAACTCACCGCCTACGAGGACGAACACCTCACCGACCCCGAGGAGCAGACGGGCACGAGCGCGCTGCTCGCCGCCGAGATCGAGCGCCCCCGCGTCGGCCCGATGCGCGACATCGTCGCGACGATCCAGCCCGAGCAGGACGAGATCGTCCGCGCCGACGTGCACGGCACCGTCTGCGTCCAGGGCGCCCCCGGCACCGGGAAGACGGCCGTCGGCCTGCACCGTGTCGCCTACCTGCTCTATGCCCACCGCGAGCGGCTGGCCCGCACCGGCACGCTGGTCGTCGGCCCGAACCGCTCCTTCCTGCAGTACATCGAGCAGGTGCTGCCCGCCCTCGGCGAGCTCGACGTCGCGCAGGCGACGGTCGAGGAACTGGTCGCGCACGTGCCGCTGCGCGGGCAGGACAGCCCGGAGGCGGCCGGCCTCAAGGGCGACGCCCGGATGGCCGAGGTGCTGCGACGGGCGGTGCGTTCCGGCATCACGATGCCGACGGAGGGCTGCGTCGTGGTGCGCGGCTCGCGTCGCTGGCGCGTCGCCTCCTACGAACTGGAGGAGATCGTCCGGGAACTGATGAACCGTGATATCCGCTACGGCGCGGCGCAGGCGGCCCTTCCGCAGCGGATCGCGCACGCCGTCCTGGTGAAGATGGAGCAGGCGAGCGAGGCCCCCGACGACCGCGTCCAGGACGCCGTCGCGCGCAGCGCCTCCGTCAAGGCGACGGCCAAGGCGCTGTGGCCGCCGGTGGATCCGGCGAAGCTGGTGCTGCGCCTGCTCTCGGACCCGGAGTTCCTGGCACGGTGCGCGGAGGGGCTGCTCACGCCGGAGGAGCAGGCGGTCGTGCTCTGGCCCAGGCCCGGGCGCAGCGTGAAGACGGCGGCGTGGACGCCCGCCGACGCGGTGCTGGTCGACGAGGCGCGGGACCTGGTCGAGCGGACGCCCTCGCTCGGTCACGTGGTGCTGGACGAGGCGCAGGACCTCTCCCCGATGCAGTACCGGGCGGTCGGCCGCCGCTGCACCACGGGCTCGGCGACGGTGCTCGGCGACATCGCCCAGGGCACGACGCCCTGGTCCACGGACACCTGGGCGACGGCCCTGGAGCACCTGGGCAAGCCCGGCTCCCGCGTCGAGGAGCTGACGACGGGCTTCCGCGTGCCCGGCGAGGTCATCGAGTACGCCTCGCTGCTGCTTCCGGAGATCGCACCGGACCTCGCCCCGGCCACCTCGATCCGCGACACTGCCGACTCGCTCGCGATCCGGCGCGTGGCCCCGGTGACCGGCGCGACCGGTGCGGAGGACGCGTCGGCGCTCGACGCGGCCTGCGCGCTGGCCCCGGCGACGCCGCCGGCGCTGACGGACGCCGTCGTGGAGGCCTGTGTCGCGGCGCTCGGGCACGAGGGCTCCACCGGCCTGATCGCGGCGGACGCGCGGATTCCCGTGCTGGCCGCCGCGCTGGAGGCGGCGGGCCTGCCCTTCCTCGACCCCGGCTCGGAGACCTCCGCGGACGCCCGACTGACCCTCGTCCCCGCGTCGCTGGCCAAGGGCCTGGAGTACGACTACGTGGTCCTGGACGAGCCCGCCGCGATCGTGGACGGCGAGGCCGACCTCCGCACCGGGCTCCGCCGCCTCTACGTCTGCCTCACCCGCGCCGTCTCCGGCCTCACCGTCCTCCACGCCCGCCCCCTCCCCGAGGCGCTGGCCCTCTGAGGCTCCGGGCCGCCAGGGCCTTCAGCCGCCGACAGCGGGGAATCGCCTCGCAGTCCGGCCACAGGCTGCAGCCGCCTTCGGAGGCCCCACCGTGACCGGACTCCCTGGAGACCGAAAGGCCGCGGACCGGCCAGGGGCTGGGACTGGGGCTGGGACTGAAGCCCGAGGTCGGGGGCGAGGGGAGAAGTGAAGCCCGAGACGCAGACCAGGAATTCGGCCGGCGCCAAGCGCCGAAGCCGAAGGCCCGAAGCTTGGCCTTGAGCCGAACCGAAGGCCGGGCCGGGGCCCGGCCCGGCCCGAGTTCGGACGCCGAGGGGCGCCCCAGTCGGAGACGGCCCAGCCCTGGCCCCGGGCTCGGGGCCCGGCGGCCTGGGCTCGGCGCCGGGGGTCAGCGGAAGGCAGCGAGATGGCGGGCGGCCCAGTCGCCGAAAGACTGGGCCGGGCGGCCGAGGACCTGTTCGATGTCGCGGGCGGTCGCCTGCTCGGCCGGGAGTGGGCGACCGAGGATGTCGAGGGTGCCGCCGACGAGCTCCTGCGGCATGAACCGGGCCAGGTGCTCGGCGGCCTGCGCCTCGGAGAGCTCCACGAACGCGACCGGCTCGCCCAGGGCCGCGGAGAGCGCCGCGGCCTGGCCGCGGGGGCTGATCGCCTCCGGGCCGGTGAGCTCGTAGGTCCGCCCCGCGTGGCCGCCGCCGCGGAGTGCGGCGGCGGCGACCTCGGCGATGTCCGCCGGATCGACGACGGGCAGCGCCACGTCCCCGAACGGCGCGAGGACGGTGCGCGTCGCACGCACCGACTCGGCCCAGGCGAAGGCGTTGGAGGCGAAACCGGCGGGACGCAGGACGGTGAAGTCCACACCGGAGGCGCGGACCGCCGCTTCGAACTCCCTGAGCCTGGCATGCGAGGGGGCGTCCGGGCGGGTGGCGTTGATCTGCGAGGAGAGCAGGACGACCCGCTTCACCGCGGCCTGCTCCACCACGTCCAGCAGCGCCTGCGGGCTCTCGCCGCGGCCGTTCAGCTCCCCTCCGAGCAGGACGAACAGGGCGTCGGCGCCCTCCAGGACCGGCCGCATGCTCGCCGCCTCCCCGAGATCCGCCCGGGCATGGCGCACTCCGGCGGGGAACCCGGCCGGTCGCGACTGCCGCGAGACGGCCACGACCTCCTCCCCCGCCTCGGCCAGCAGCGGCACCAGCGTCCGCCCGACGTTGCCGGTCGCACCCGTGACCACGATCATGACGATCTCCCGAGAAATAAGTTAGTTGGCTGACTTAGAGAGACCGTAGCACGGCGAAGCGGGGCGCTGTCTATAGTTGGTTGGGTGACTGACTCAGTTAAGCCGCGGGGAACCCGGGCCGCGGACAAGCGCCGACGCCTCACCTCGGCGGCGGCCACGGTCCTGCACGAGCAGGGCGTCGAACGGACCACGCTCGCCGACATCGCGCGGGTGGCCGAGGTCCCGGTCGGGAACGTCTACTACTACTTCAAGACCAAGGACGAGCTGGTCCAGGCCGCCCTGTCGGAGCACCGCGCCCACCTGGACGAGCTCACCGGCGCGCTGGACGGGCTGCCCGACCCGCGCGAACGCCTGAAGGGGCTGATCGACGCCTGGGTCTCCCAGCGCGACACGGCCGCCCGCTTCGGGTGCCCCACCGGCACCCTCGCGGCGGAACTCGACAAGCGGCCCGAAGGCGGCCTGGACGCGGAGGCCGCCGCGGTGATCCGCAGACTCCTCGACTGGGCCGCCCGGCAGTTCCGCGCGCTCGACCTGCCGGACGCGGAGGACCTCGCGCTGACCCTCGTCTGCGGGTACCAGGGCATGTCCCTGCTGGCGAACGCCCTGCGCGACCCGGAGGTCATGACCCGCGAGGGCGCGCGCCTGCGCCGCTGGCTCGACTCGCTCTGAGGGGAACCGGCCGAGGACTACGCCGCGAGGGGCGCGGCGTCGAGCAGCCGACGCCACTGCTGGACGCGACCGGCGTCCAGCGGGCTGTTCCAGCCCGCCTCGCGGACCATGGTGCCGACGTGGAAGCCGTCGATGCCCGCGGCGCGCAGCCGCGGGACGTGCTCGGTCTTGAGGCCGCCGCCGACCAGGATCCGCGGGCCGTATCCCGGCTTGCCCGACCGCGCCACCTCGTCCTCGAGGACGTCCATCCCGGCGACCACGCCGGCCGCCGAACCGGCGGTCAGCACGGTATCCAGGCCGGGCAGCCCGTCGATCGCCGCACGGACCTCGTCACGGGAGACCGCGTTGTCGAGCGCGCGGTGGAAGGTCCACCGGCAGCCGGGGATCGCCTGCAGCACGGTCCGCACGGTCGGCAGGTCGACCGAACCGTCAGGGGTCAGGAAGCCCAGGACGAACTCGTCCGCGCCTTCCGCGCGCAGCGCCTCCGCGCGGGCGCAGAGCGCGTCGACGTCGCGCACCAGGAAGCCGTCGCCGTCCCGCAGCATCACCCGGAGTGGCACGTGGACCGCCGCGCGGATCCGGGCGAACTCGGCGAGGTCGGGTGTCAGCCCGTCGGCCGCCATGTCGGTGCACAGTTCGAGGCGGTCGGCCCCGCCCGCGGCCGCCGCTACGGCGTCCTCCGCGGATGTAGCGATGACCTCGAAAATCGCCCGATCACTCACAGTGCAGCCCTTCCGTTCCGCGCCCAGCCTTCGTCAACAGGTCTAGTCCAATACAGCCTAGTTGCTCAGGAGCACGAAACGCACCCCCGTGGTTGGCGCGAAGACCGCGCGGGCGCTCCCGTCCGTACCACAATGGCTGTATGCCCCAGCCGTCGCATCCCGACCAAGCCCTCGCCGATGCCCTGCTGTCCCGCTGGACCGCGCTCTTCGCCACGCCCGAGGCGGAGCCGTACGGCGAGCAGCTGATCCGCCGCTGGTCGGAGCCGCAACGCAGGTATCACACCCTGCGTCATCTCGCCGCGACCCTCTCCGTCGTCGACCGGCTCGCCGCGCACGCGGAGGACGCCGACCTGGTCCGCCTGGGCGCCTGGTTCCACGACGCCGTCTACGCCCCGGACCGCACCGAGAACGAGGAGCGCAGCGCCCGCCTGGCCGAGCGGGTCCTGCCCGAGCTCGGCGTCTCCGACGAGGCCGTCGCCGAGGTGGCCCGCCTGGTCCGGCTGACCGCCGACCACGACCCCGCCGCCGGCGACCGCAACGGCGAGGTCCTGTGCGACGCCGACCTCGCGGTGCTCGGCGCGCCGCCGGAGATCTACGCCAGCTACGCGGCGGCGGTGCGCGCCGAGTACGCCTTCGTGCCGGACGACGAGTTCCGCGCGGGCCGCACCGCGATCCTCGAACAGCTGCTCGCCCTGCCGGCGCTCTACCGCACGCAGGCGGGTCAGTCCGCGTACGGGGAGAGAGCGGTCGCGAACATGCGTACCGAGCTGGCGCGGTTGCGCGATAAGGTGCCGCCCATCGCATGACTCGACCGGGTGGGGCGCATGGATATCGAGGCCGATTTCGAGTACGCGCGCGGCGAGCTGCGCAGCCACTGGCTGCGCACCCGCGCCTGGGTCCACGCGCTGTGGCTGTCGCTCGGGCTGGCCGGCCTGGTGATCGCGCTGGCCTCGCATCCCGTCTCCGCCTCGCACGGATTCCTGGCCGCGCTCTCCCTGCTGCTGCTCGGCACGCACGGCCAGTCGCTGGAGCGGCGCCTGCGACAGCTGAACACCAGCACCGAGCTGTCGCTGCGGTTCACCGACGTCGGCCTGTCCTGGCGGAACCAGTTCGTCTCCCACCAGGTCCGCTGGCCGGCGGTGCGCCGGGTCCGGCGGAGCCGCGGCTGGCTGGTCTTCGAGGGCACCCGGGGCGTGGACGACGTGGTCTTTCCCGCACGGGCCCTGAGCGAGGTCCAGATCGAGGAACTCACGAAGTGGCTGACCGCGCAGAAACTCATGCGCTGATCCCCTCCGGGCGCGGGTCTCCGCTCGATTCACTGCGTGCGCGACAGGCCGCCCATGAGCAGGTGGCCTCCGACGCGCGAGGCCGTCCGCATTCCGTCGTTATTCGCGCAGTTCCTCGCGCCCCCGGAGGGCTTTCCTGCGGCGGAGACCCGCCCCCGTGAGCCGTGCGACGATCTCCCTGCTGCGGACCGGCGTCGCACCCAACTCGACCGCCGCCGCGTACAGCCGTTCCGGCACGTCGTAGTGGTCGCCGTCGAAACCTCGTTCGGGCACACCCAGGCGGCGCGCGAAGGCGTGCAGCTCGTCGAAGGACGCGTCCGAGACCAGGTGCGACCAGAGGCGGCCGTGGCCGGGCCAGCTCGGGGGGTCGATGAGGATCACGGGGTCAGCTCGCCGACCGCCGAGACCACGACGCCCTCCTTGCCGCAGACCCAGTGCGGGTCCGGGCCGAGCTCGGGCTCGACGCTCAGCGCGTGCGGGTCGCCGTCGGCCGCGCACACCGTGCAGAGGGGCCAGCGGCCCCAGCCCTCCAACAGGCCGTCCTGCACGTCCTGGGCGACCAGACCCAGGACGTAGTCCACCCCGTCCGGCCACTGCTCCACCCACCAGCGCCGCTGCGCGATCGCGTCCTCCAGCAGCGAGACGACCGCGGCGTCCGCGACGTCCCGCGCGGTCAGATCCCGCACCAGCGCGCTCCGCGCGCCGTGCAGGGCCGTCTCCAGTGCGTTCTCCATAGCGTCCAGTCTCCCGCATGCCCCCAGGGGCGCGAGGCTCTCCTGACATGCGCCTCGGGCGCGGGAGCGCGACAGGTGACGACGGAGGGCTGTTGACACTGTCCAGGGGCGCGGGGCTGAGCCGACATGCGCCTCCGGCGCGTGGGCGCGACAAGCCACCCACGCAGGTGGAGCCCCGAAGGTTCAGGCCCATCCGCATGTCAGTGGTTTTTTGCGCAGTCCCCGCGCGCCTTGGGCACTGCCTGGTTTCTCGCCTGCGCGCCGCTCCCCTGACGGTGCCGCCAAAGGCCGAAGGACGGCCCACCCGGCAGGGTGGGCCGTCCTTCGAACGTCAGGCAGGCTTTCCGATCCGTCAGGATCAGAAGTCCATGTCGCCGCCCGGCATGCCGCCACCGGCCGGGGCGCCGGCCTTCTCGGGCTTGTCGGCGATGACGGCCTCGGTGGTGAGGAAGAGCGCGGCGATCGACGCCGCGTTCTGCAGCGCGGAGCGCGTCACCTTGGCCGGGTCGATGATGCCCGCGGCGATGAGGTCGACGTACTCGTTGGACGCGGCGTTCAGGCCGTGACCGGCGGGCAGGTTGCGGACCTTCTCCACCACGACGCCGCCCTCGAGGCCGGCGTTGGTCGCGATCTGCTTGATCGGGGCCTCGAGCGCCACGCGGACGATGTTGGCGCCAGTGGCCTCGTCGCCCTCCAGCTCCAGCTTCTCGAACGCGACACCGGCCTGCAGCAGCGCCACGCCACCACCGGCGACGATGCCCTCCTCGACGGCCGCCTTCGCGTTGCGAACGGCGTCCTCGATGCGGTGCTTGCGCTCCTTGAGCTCGACCTCGGTGGCCGCGCCCGCCTTGATGACGGCGACGCCACCGGCCAGCTTGGCCAGGCGCTCCTGCAGCTTCTCGCGGTCGTAGTCCGAGTCGCTGTTCTCGATCTCGGCACGGATCTGCGCCACGCGGCCCGCGACCTGGTCGCTCTCGCCGGCGCCGTCCACGATGGTGGTCTCGTCCTTGGTGACGACGACCTTGCGGGCGCGGCCGAGCAGCTCCAGACCGGCGTTCTCCAGCTTGAGACCGACCTCCTCGGAGATGACCTGGCCGCCGGTGAGGATGGCGATGTCGCCCAGCATGGCCTTGCGACGGTCACCGAAGCCCGGGGCCTTGACGGCGACGGACTTGAAGGTGCCACGGATCTTGTTGACCACCAGGGTGGAGAGCGCCTCGCCCTCGACGTCCTCGGCGATGATCAGCAGCGGCTTGCCGGACTGCATGACCTTCTCCAGCAGCGGCAGCAGGTCCTTGATGCCGCCGATCTTGGAGTTGGCGATCAGGATGTAGGGGTCCTCGAACGAGGTCTCCATGCGCTCCAGGTCGGTGGCGAAGTACGCCGAGATGAAGCCCTTGTCGAAGCGCATACCCTCGGTGAGCTCCAGCTCCAGACCGAAGGTCTGGGACTCCTCGACGGTGATGACGCCTTCCTTGCCGACCTTGTCCATGGCCTCGGCGATGAGCTCGCCGATCTGGGTGTCAGCGGCGGAGATGGAGGCGGTGGAGGCGATCTGCTCCTTGGTCTCCACGTCCTTGGCCTGCTCGAGCAGCTGGGCGGAGACGGCCTCGACGGCCTTCTCGATGCCGCGCTTCAGAGCCATCGGGTTGGCGCCGGCGGCGACGTTGCGCAGACCCTCGCGGACGAGCGCCTGGGCCAGCACGGTGGCGGTGGTGGTGCCGTCACCCGCGACGTCGTCGGTCTTCTTGGCGACCTCCTTGACGAGCTCGGCGCCGATCTTCTCGTACGGGTCCTCGAGCTCGATCTCCTTGGCGATGGAGACACCGTCGTTGGTGATCGTGGGGGCGCCCCACTTCTTCTCCAGGACGACGTTGCGGCCCTTGGGGCCCAGCGTGACCTTGACGGCGTCGGCGAGCTGGTTCATACCGCGCTCGAGGCCACGACGGGCCTCTTCGTCGAACGCAATGATCTTGGCCATGGAAGCGGTCCTCCTGGACAGACTGGCTGCTTCGGACCGCGCTGGCGCCCGCGACGGACGGCACCGGCCTTCGGCGGTTCCTTCCCGCCGCGCCCAGAGCCTCACCGACTCGGCCCGTTGTCACTCTCTACCTCAGAGTGCTAACGCCAATGATTAGCACTCGACCCCCCTGAGTGCAAGCGACTCAGCATGCGACTCAGTACGCAGCCCGACGGCAGAACGGCCCCCACCCGTGCGGGTGGGGGCCGTTCAGGAAGACCTGCGTGGATGCATCGTTTCGCCGGGATGAGCTGGAACGAGCTCTGCGGGTCCTGATTCAGTCAGCGGTCGCCGGCTGCCGTGGGTGCGTTACGCGGTCACGCGGACCATGTCCGCCTGCGGGCCCTTCTGGCCCTGCGAGATCTCGAACTCAACCCGCTGGCCCTCTTCGAGCGACCGGTACCCGTCCATCTGGATCGCGCTGTAGTGGACGAACACGTCCGCACCACCGTCGACCGCGATGAAGCCGTACCCCTTCTCCGCGTTGAACCATTTGACGGTGCCCTGAGCCATTCCAAACTCCCCTATTGTGCTGGCCCTTTCACGGTCCGCACACCGCGAACCGGACCGGGCGGAACGCTGCGGGCTGCAGACGCCAAGCCCCGATCGACGCTGAATGTATCCACTCCGCTGCCCTGAGCAACAGAGCACAAGCCGGGGAATTCTCAGGAGAAGTTAAGAGACATTCGCAGCATCAACCCGCAAAGGGGAGCAATTCGGGCCGGACATATCGGACGGGTCCGACATATTGCCGCTCGAAAAAGAATGGATCGACCGCCTCGACGGACGGGACAGGAGCACTCTACTCCTCTTAAACATCAGGAAATGACGAAGTCGGTGCACCCCTGCCAGGGGTGCACCGACTTCGTGCGCCTGTCGGCGAAGCTGTCAGCAGCCGCCGGCGACCGCCGGGATGATCGACACGCCGGCGCCTTCCGGCGTGGCCGTCTCCAGGCCGTCGGCGAAGCGCACGTCGTCCTCGTTCACGTAGACGTTCACGAAGCGGCGCAGCTTGCCGTTGTCGTCCAGCAGCCGGGCGGCGATGCCCGCGTGGTTGGCCTCCAGGTCCTTGATCACCTCGGCCAGCGTGGCGCCCTCGGCCTTCACCTCGGCGCTGCCGCCGGTGTAGGTGCGCAGGATGGTGGGGATGCGGACGTTGACGCTCATGCGAGGCCTGCCTCTCGGAACGAGTCAAGGGTGGGGCGGATGACGGCGGTCGGGCGGGCGGCGTCCGCCACGGCCTCCAGGGTCTTCAGGCCGTCGCCGGTGTTGAGCACGACGGTCTCGGCGGCCGGGTCGAGCACACCGCTCTCGATCAGCTTGCGCAGCACGCCGACGGTCACGCCACCCGCAGTCTCGGCGAAGATGCCCTCGGTGCGCGCCAGCAGGCCGATCGCGTCGACGACCTGCTCGTCGTCGACGTCCTCGACGGCGCCGCCGGTGCGGCGGACGATGTCGAGCACGTAGATGCCGTCGGCCGGGTTTCCGATGGCCAGCGACTTGGCGATGGTGTCCGGCTTCTGCGGGCGGACCACGTCGTGGCCGGCCTTGAAGGCGGCGGAGACGGGCGAGCAGCCCTCTGCCTGGGCTCCGAAGATCTTGTAGGGCTTCTCTTCCACCAGACCGAGGGCGATGAGCTCCTTGAGGCCCTTGTCGATCTTCGTCAGCTGCGAGCCGGACGCGATCGGGATCACCAGCTGGTCCGGGATCCGCCAGCCGAGCTGCTCGCAGATCTCGTAGGCCAGCGTCTTGGAGCCCTCGCCGTAGTAGGGGCGCAGGTTGACGTTGACGAAGCCCCAGCCCTCGCCGGCCGGGTCGCCGATCAGCTCGGAGCAGAAGCGGTTCACGTCGTCGTAGTTGCCGTCGATGCCGACGACGTCGCCGCCGTAGATCGCGGCCATGACGACCTTGCCGGCCTCCAGGTCGTGCGGGATGAAGACGCAGGCGCGCAGCCCGGTGCGGGCCGCGGCGGCGGTGACCGCGCCGGCCAGGTTGCCGGTGGAGGAGCAGGAGAGCGTGGTGAAGCCGAAGGTGCGGGCGGCCTCGACGGCGATGGCCACGACCCGGTCCTTGAAGGAGTGGGTCGGGTTGCCGGAGTCGTCCTTGACGTAGAGGGAGCCGGTGACGCCGAGCTCGCGGGCCAGGTTGTTCGCCTTGACCAGCTTGGTCAGGCCCGGGTTGAGGCTGGGGCGCTCGGCGACGTCGGGCGAGACGGGCAGCAGCGGGGCGTAGCGCCAGATGTTGGCGGGGCCGTTCTCGATCTGCTTGCGCAGGCCCTCCGGGTCGCCGGCCGGGAGCTCGTAGGCGACCTCGAGCGGCCCGAAGCACTCGGTGCAGGCGAAGTCGGGGGCGAGGGGGGTGCGTGCTCCGCACTCGCGACAGGACAGGGCCACAGCGGGGCCGAAGGCGTCGGGGGCGACGGTGTGGCTGACAGGAGCCATGATGGCGAGAACCTCTCTCCTCATCTTCCCCGGGGCGCGTTTCGCCACGGGCCGGAATTGGCACCTTCCCGACCTGGGCCACGCGGCGTGTGTACGCTGCGGGGCGACCTGGCAGGGGGGTTGCCGGGACTTCGACGGGCCGTTCCCTCAGTCCCTCTGGATGAGCGCTATGGCGTCGCGCGTTCGCGCGCGGCGCATTTGTTCGAGCCGGACCCCAATGTGCGAGCGGTCCGCCTCGTCCTCAAGACTGTAACCGAAGGCCCACCGACCGCTCATTGCCGTCCGAGACGCGAGACGACGGACGCCGACCGGGCAGGATCACCACGAGAGATGGGGAGACCCGTGCTGGACCAGGTCGAGGACTGGCTGCGCCGCCGCTCGTGGAGCGCGGCCGACCGGCCCCTGCCCGAGTTGCTGGACGCGAAGCGACGCAGCGGGGCGACGGTCAGCGTGGTGCTGCCCGCGCTGGACGAGGAGGAGACCGTCGGCGAGATCGTCGCCGCCATCCGCCGCGACCTGATGGAAGCCCTGCCCCTGGTGGACGAGCTGCTCGTGGTCGACTCCGGCTCGGTGGACCGCACCGCGGCCGAGGCCACCGCGGCGGGCGCCAGGGTGGTCCACCGCGACGAGATCCTGCCGCGGCTGCCCGTCGAGCCGGGCAAGGGCGAGGTGCTCTGGCGCTCGCTGCTGGTGACGACGGGCGACATCGTCTGCTTCGTCGACTCGGACCTGCGCGCCTTCGACTCGACCTTCGTCTCGGGGATCGTCGGCCCGCTGCTGACCGATCCCGGCGTCTCCTTCGTCAAGGCCATGTACGACCGGCCCTTCGACACCGAGGCCGGCTCCATCCCGGCAGGCGGCGGCCGGGTCACCGAGCTGGTGGCCCGCCCACTGCTCAACCTGCACTGGCCGCTGCTGGCCGGCTTCGTCCAGCCGCTCGGCGGCGAGTACGCGGCACGGCGCTCGCTGCTGGAGAGGCTCCCCTTCCCGACCGGCTACGGCGTCGAGCTCGGCCTGCTGGTCGACGCGCTGGGGCTGGTCGGCCTGGACGCGCTGGCCCAGGTCGACGTCGGCGTCCGGCACCACCGCCACCAGGACGCGCCCGCGCTCGGCCGGATGGCGGCGACGATCTACCGGACCGCCCTGGACCGTCTCAAGACGCCGGACGAGCTGGTCACCCCGGAGCTGGTGCAGTTCCACCGCACCGCGGCCGGCTTCACCCCGAGCACCACCGAGGTCGCCCTGGTGGAGCGCCCGCCGGTGGCGACCGTGCCGGAGTACCGCCGTCGGCGGCCGCAGGGGGCCCACCCGGCGGAGTGAGGTTTGCCCGTACCCGTCCGAGGCAAGGTTGACTGACATGGCCCGAACCACGACCGCCACAGCCGCCACGACCGCGCCGATCGTGCTGGCGTCCAACCGAGGCCCGGTCTCCTTCACGATCGAGGACGACGGCACGCTGACTCCGCGCCGCGGCGGGGGCGGTCTGGTCTCCGGCCTGTCGGCGATCGGCACCGAGCAGGAGAGCATCTGGGTCTGCGCGGCCCTGTCCGACGGCGACCGCGCGGCGGCCCGGCAGGGCCTGACCGACCCGGACGTGCACATGCTGGACATCGATCCCGGCACCTTCACCCGGGCCTACAACGGCATCGCGAACTCGACCCTCTGGTTCGTCCACCACCTCCTGTACGACACGCCGACCAAGCCCGTCTTCGGCGCGAACTTCCGCCGCGAGTGGGCCTCGTACGAGGCGTACAACCGCGCCTTCGCGGACGCGCTGGCCACCTGCGCGGCGCCGGGTGCGGCGGTTCTCGTCCAGGACTACCACCTGTCGCTGACACCGAGCCTGCTCCGCGAACTCCGCCCCGACCTGCGGATCGGCCACTTCTCGCACACTCCGTGGGCGCCGCCGGACTACTACCGGCTGCTGCCGGACGACGTGGCGGCGCAGGTACTGAGCGGGATCCTCGGCGCCGACCGGGCCGGCTTCCTCACCGAGCGCTGGGCGCGGACCTTCGCCCAGTGCTGCGAGGCCGTGCTCGGAGCGACCGTCAGCGACTCACTGGCCGTCACCCACGAGGGCCGGACGACGCAGCTGGGCGTGCACCCGCTCGGCGCGGACGCGGACTTCCTGCGCGAACGCAGCCACAGGCCCGACGTGGACGCCAGGCTCGCCGGGCTGCGCGAGGCGGTCGGCGACCGGCGCACGATCGTCAGGGTGGACCGGACCGAGCTGAGCAAGAACATCGTCCGCGGGCTGCAGGCCTACCAGCACCTGCTGCGCACCCGGCCGGAGTGGCTGGACCGGGTGGTGCACATCGCCTTCGCCTACCCCTCGCGGCACGACCTGCCGGAGTACCGCGAGTACACGGCGGCGGTGCTGCGCACGGCCCAGGAGATCAACGACGAGTTCGGCACCGCCTCGTGGCAGCCGGTGATCCTGCACGTGAACGACGACTTCCCGCGCTCGCTCGCCGCGTACCGGCTGGCCGACGTGGCGCTGGTCAACCCGATCCGCGACGGCATGAACCTGGTCGCGAAGGAGGTCCCCGTGGTCTCCGACACGGGCGTGGCGCTGGTGCTCTCCCGCGAGGCGGGCGCCCACGCCGAGCTCGGCGAGGACGCGCTGACGGTCAACCCCTACGACGTGATCGCCACGGCGGACGCCCTGCACGCGGCGCTGAACATGCCCCAGGAGGAGCGGGCGGCGCGCACCAAGCGGCTGGCCGAGGCCAGCACGGCGCTGCCGCCCACCGGGTGGTTCCTGGAGCAGCTGCACGCCCTGACGGGCGATCAGCCCGAGGTGCAGGAGTAGTCGAAGGAGGTCGACGGCTTGATGGCGGGGTGGCCGAGCACCAGCAGGGTCGCCGTGCCGTGGAAGTCGCCGGGCCCGGAGAGGGTCCAGATCAGCGGCAGTTCGACCTGGTGCGTGCCGGAGGCGACGGTCTCGGTCAGGGTGCCGCTGTCGGTGCCGTCGCTGCGGAGCCAGTGGTACTGGAAGCTCCCCGCCTTGCCGTCGGTGGTGACGGTGGCGGTGATGGTCGCCTTGCCGTTGCAGGTCACGGCGGTGGGCTCGACCGTGATGCTCGCCCCGGTCAGTCCGACGGTGGACGGGGTGAGGAACCTGAGCAGCCACCAGGCCAGCAGCGCCAGAAAGACCAGCAGCACCGGCACCCAGAACAGCCAGGCCCGCTTTTTCCGCTCCTCGGTGGGCTGGGCGGCGGCTTCGGGCGCGGCCTGGCCCTTCCAGACGGCGATGGTGCGCGCGGTCTTCGGGTCCGGCACGCCGGGCCCGAAGCGGATCAGCCCCGGGTCGGCGGCGGGTGCGGCCTGCACCGCCGGTGCGGCCACGGCCTCCTCGGCCGCCGACGCGGCCATCACCGAGGCGATGTAGCCGACCGGCTCGGGCTCCGGAGCCAACGGCGGCACGCCACCGAGCCGCACGGTGCCCTGATCGGCCTGCGGCGGCACGTTCCCCAGCCGCACGGTGCCCCGTTCCGGCTGCTCGGGCACGTTCCCCAGCCGGACGGTGCCCTCGTCCGGCAGCGACGCGGCGTCCATCGGCGGCGCGTCGTGCGGCGGGAGCTTCAGGTGCATCGTGCCCTCGTCAGCGGGCACGGAGTCCTCGGGAGTCATGTGCTGCTGACCTCTCTGGCTAGCCGATGTTGCACTGGAGCGTGAGACTGATCTTCGTGTCCGGAAGCAGGTACTGGCGCGCGTAGGCGGGGCTCTCGCTGGTCACGACGCCGCCGTAGCTGCACGACGTCATGGTGATGTTGCCGGAGCTGAAGCCCGCCGCCACCAGGGCCTTGAACGCCTGCCCGCCGTCCGTGCCGGTCACGTAGGGGTACGCGATGCAGGTGTTGGAGGTCGCCGTCAGCTGGAACTGCGCCGTCGGCTTGGCCTTGCTGCCGCCCGCCGGGGTCTGGTCATGGACCGTGAAGATCTTCTGGCGAGCCGTCAGGCAGTCCGGGACCACGGTCACGTTGTTCGGGTTGAAGCCCGCGGCCTTGATCGCCGCGTCGGCCGCGGAGACGGTCAGGTTGAGCACGTTCGGCACGTTCAGCACGGCCGGAGGCGTCGGGGTCGCCGTCGGCGTGGGGGTCGGTGTGGGGGTGGGGGTCGGCGTCGGGGTGGAGCCGGAGGGCGGGGACGCCGAGTGGCCCGCTGTCGGTGAAGGGCTCGCGCTCGGGCTCGCCGAGGTGGACGGCGAGGCGCTGGCGCTCGGGCTGGCCGAGGCCGTCGGCGAGACACTGACGGGGCCGGTCGGGGTGATCGAGGTGACCGCGACCGGGGTCGGGCCGCCGGTGATCTTCGGGTTGCCCGCGTTGCCGCCCGCGAGGGCGACCCCGCCGAGGACGCCGACCAGGACGATGCCCGTCCCGGTGCCGACCAGGATCTTCCGCGGCAGCCGCCTCGGCGCGGACGACAGCACCGTGCGCGCCAGCGCGGTCGTGCCGCTGGTCGGCGCGCCGCCGCCGGCCGAGGGGAAGAGCAGCGGCAGCGCCGCCGCCAGCGCGGCCAGCTTCTTGCGGCCGCGCTCCTCCCACTCCGGGCCGTAGGCCGCGCCCGCGACCGCCTCCAGCTCGTCGACGAAGGCCGCCGCGCTCTCCGGGCGGTCGGTCGCGTGCTTGGCCAGGCCACGGCGGATCAGCGGACGCACGCCCTCGGGGGCGAGCTCGTCCGGGATCGGCGAGGTCGTGTGCTGGACGACCAGCTCGGCGAAGGTCACGCCGGGGAACGGACGCGAGCCGGTCAGGCACTCGAAGAAGGTCGCCGTCGCCGCGTAGACGTCCGCGGCGGGCGAGGCCGGGTCGCCGGTCCACTGCTCGGGGGCCATGTACGGAGGGGTGCCCGCGATGCCGCCCGCGTCGCCGGTCTTGACCGCGATGCCGAAGTCGACCAGCTTGGACGAACCGTCGGCCGCGACCAGCACGTTCTCCGGCTTGTAGTCGCGGTGCACCACGCCCAGCGCGTGCGCCGCCGCCAGGCCCAGCAGCGAGCCCTTGAGCACGACCAGCGCCGCCTCCGGACCCGTCGCGCCCGCCTGCTTCAGCAGCGCGCGCAGCGCGATCCCGTCGACCAGCTCCATCACGATCGCCGCGCCCGCCGGGCCCTCGACGTACTCGTAGAGCCGCACCACGTAGGGCGTCTCCAGGTCGCCGAGCAGCCGGGCCTCCTCGCGGAACTCCGCCAGGAAGTCCGGATCGGCACGCAGGTCGTCGCCCAGGTACTTCACCGCGACGGGCGTGCCCGTCTCCTCGTGCAACGCGAGCACCACGCGGCCGCTCGCGCCCGATCCCAGCTCCCGGGTGTGTCGGTACCCCGGAACGATCCAGTCCATCCCCGTCCCCCCTACTCGGTCAGAGAAAATAGCGCCGAACCGGGCGAAACGCAGCCGCTGTGACAGGCCGGTTACCTGCTTGGAGTGGAACGATGATGCTCCGCACACGCCCCCTTCGTGTGCCGACGAAGCCCGCCCGGGCCTGTTCGAACGAGGCCGGTCGGGCGGCGGGCACCGGCTATGGTCGTGGGCATGGGTATTCCCGAGCCGAGCACCCCCGCAGGAGCCGCCGGCCTGGCCGCGCTGCTCGCCGCGCCCCAACGCGCGGTCGTCGCCCTCGACTTCGACGGGACGCTGGCCCCGATCGTGGCCGACCCCGACCAGGCCCGCGCCCATCCCGGGGCGGCCCCCGCGCTGGCGCGGCTGGCGCCGCTGATCGGCGGCGTCGTCGTGGTCACCGGCCGCCCGGCCGCGCTGGCCGTGCGGTACGGCGGGTTCGCCGGGGTCGCGGGGCTCGAGCAGCTGACCGTGCTGGGCCACTACGGCGCCGAACGCTGGGACGCCCGCAGCGGTGCGGTCAGGGCGCCCGCACTGCACCCGGGGATCGCCGCGCTCCGCGGGGAGTTGCCCGGCGCGCTCGACGCGGCCGGGGCCTGGCAGGGCACCTGGATCGAGGACAAGGGCCGGGCCGTCGCGGTCCACACCCGCCGCGCCGAGGACCCGGACGCGGCCCTCGCCGCGCTGGAGGCGCCGCTGCGCGCACTGGCCTCGCGGCACGGCCTTGCGGTCGAGCCGGGCCGGATGGTGCTGGAACTGCGGCCGCCCGGCATGGACAAGGGCGTGGCCCTGGCCGACTTCCTGACCGAGCAGCGGGCCGGATCGGTTCTGTACGCGGGCGACGACCTGGGCGACGTGGCCGCGTTCGACGCGGTCGACAAGCTGCGCGCGGGCGGCCTGCCCGGCGTGCTCGCCTACAGCGCTCCGGCGACGGGCGAGCCGCCGCTGGCCGCGATCGCGGACCGCGCGGACCTCACCGTGCCGGGTCCGGCCGGGGTCGTCGCGCTGCTGGACGCGCTGGCGGACGCGATCAGCGCCGGGCCCGCTGCTGCTCCCGGATCCGCCGCAGCCGGTTGACCAGCACGGGCTCCTGCGCGAGCGCGGCCTCCCGGTCGAGCAGGGCGTTGAGCACCTGCGTGTAGCGCGTGGGCGACAGGCCGAGCTCCTCGCGGATCGCCGCGTCCTTCGCCCCGCGCGTCCGCCACGGACGCCCCTCGAAGGTCAGCACCGCGCGCTCCCGCGCGCTCAGCTCGTCCGCCACCCGTGCCCCTCCACTCCGACAGCTCCGGTCCGACAGCTCCGTCTACCCGACCATACGACTTGTCATTCTGCCGGTCCCCTCTGACGCACTCTGCTGCTCCCCCGCCCCACCTGCACGGACTACCGTCGGAACCATGACCAGTTTCGCCGTACACATCCCCGACGCCGAACTCGAGCCGGACCCGCTCGACCCCGGCCAGATCCTCTCCGGCACGCCGGAGGTCTCCGGCAAGGTCCTGTGGGAGTCGGAGGACGGCAAGCAGATCCGCGGCATCTGGCAGATCACCCCGGGCGTCGTCACCGACACCGAGGCCGACGAACTGTTCGTCGTCGTCTCCGGCCGCGCCACCATCGCCGTCTCCGGCGGCCCCACCTTCGACGTCGGCCCCGGCGACGCCTGCGTGCTCCGCGAGGGCGACGAGACCACCTGGACCGTCCACGAGACGCTCCGCAAGGCGTACCACATCACCCTGCCGTAGGACTGCGGCGGAACGACAGAGAGGGAGGGGCGGCCACCCGCACAGTGGCCGCCCCTCCCTCTCTGCATTGTCCCTGTGTCAGCTCATTTCACGGATCCGGCGGTGAGGCCGGAGACGACGTGGCGTTCGATGGAGGCGAAGAGGATGACGACGGGGATGATCGCGACGACGGAGGCGGCGAACATGTAGTTCCACTGGGGGTTGTAGGCGCCGATCATGGAGTCGATGCCGACGGTGAGGGGTTGTTTGGAGGGGGTGTTGATGAGGATCAGGCCCATGATGAATTCGTTCCAGGCCGTGATGAAGGTGAAGATCACGCAGGTGACGACGCCGGGGAGGGCGAGGGGGAGGGTGACCTTGAAGAGGGCGCCGATGCGGCTGGTGCCGTCGATCATGGCGGCCTCCTCCAGTTCGGCGGGGATGGAGGAGATGTAGGCGGACAGGATCCAGACCGCGAAGGCGAGGTTGAAGGCGGCGTTGGCGATGATCAGGGTGAGGTCGGAGTCCATCATGCCGAGCGAGGTGAATTCGCGGGCGAGGCCGACCTGGAGGGCGGCGGGCTGGAACATCTGGGTGACCAGGACCAGCAGGAGGAAGAGTTTGCGGCCGCGGAAGCGGATGCGGGCGGTGTAGTAGGCGGCCGGGAGGGCGACGAGCAGGGTCAGTGCGGTGGCGCCGGCGGCGACCAGGAGGGAGACCTGGAGGTTCTGGCCGATGGTGGTGTGGGACCAGACGTCGAGGAAGTTGCCCCATTGGAAGTGGTGGGGGAGGTAGCCGTTGTCGCGTAGTTCGCCGGCGGGGCGGACGGCGGTGAGGACCATTTCGGCGTAGGGGGCCAGGAAGGCCAGGGCCAGGAGCCAGGCGAGGGTGGCCAGGGCGGTCTTCTTGAGGGTGGCGGGCATGGTCAGCTCTCCTCGTTCCAGCGGCTGACCTTGAGGAAGAGCAGCACCATGGCGATGACGACGGCGAAGTTGACGACGGACATGGCGGCGGATTCGCCGACGTCGGTCTGGCCGAGGATGAACATGAAGACCGTCGAGGTGGAGGTGTCGGTGTTGGGTCCGCCCTGGGTCATGCCCCAGATGACGGGGAAGGAGTTGAAGACGTTGATGAGGTTGATGACGAGGGCGACCAGGAAGGAGGGGCGGAGCAGGGGGAGGGTGATTTTGAGGTAGGTCTGCCAGGTGGTGGCGCCGTCGACGCGGGCGGCTTCGTAGACCTCGCCGGGGACGGTCTGCAGGCCGGCGAGGAGGGTGTAGGTGGTGAAGGGGAGGGAGACGAAGACGGCGACCAGGATGAGCCAGGGTTTGGAGTGGGCGGCGTCGCCGGTCCAGTTCTGGGCGCTGTGGATGAGGTGGAGGTCGAGCATGAGGCGGTTGAGGACGCCGGCGACCTCGTCGAGCATCCAGCGGAAGCCGATGGAGGTGACGATGACGGAGGCGGCCCAGGGGATGATCAGGGCCCAGCGGGTGTACTTGCGGCCGGGGAAGTTCTGGTTGTAGAGCTGGGCCAGGGCCAGGGAGATGACCATGGTGAAGCCGACGACCAGGACGGTCCAGACCAGGGTCCACAGCATGACGGTGCCCAGGCGGGGGTCGCTGAAGAGTTTCTGGTAGCGGCCGATGCCGTTGAAGCCGAAGTCGATGCCGAGGCCGCTGATCTTGTGGGTCGAGGTCAGCACCATCTCGACGACGGGCCAGACCACCACCAGCAGGATCAGCGCGATGCACGGACCGATCCAGGGCAACGGACCCAACCGGGCCAGACTGTTACGCCCACCGGCAGCGGTGGGCTTGGCGGCCTTGGGCGCCTTTGCCGCCTTCGCGGACGGGGCCGCGGCGGGCGCGGCGGTCTTCTGGGACATGGGACGTGAGACTCCCCTGTGCGGAGATGCGAGGCGGATCGGGCCACCTGGGGCCGGAGGGACGGCCGCCCGACGGGGCGACGACGGGCGGCAGGCGAACGCGGCGGGACGGCGTGGGGGCCCGTCCCGCCGCGGCTCAGGTGACCGGCCCTCGGCGGGAGGACCGGTACCGGTGACTGCTTACTGGCCGGCCGAGGTGGCGGCGGTCTGCAGGGTGGTCAGGACGCCCTGCGGGTCCTTGAGCGCGCCGCCGATCTGGGTCTTGACCTGCGCGTTGACGGTGTCCCAGGCCGGGTTGGAGACCGGCACGAACTGCGCGGCGGGCAGCGCCTTCAGGAACGGGACCAGCGCCGGGACGTCCGAGCTGACCTGCGTGACAGCGTCGTTGGTGACCGGGAGGAGGTTGTACTCCTCGTCGAACTTGACCTGGTTGTCCTTCTGGAAGGCGAAGTCGAGGAACGCCTTGATCTGCGCGGCGTGGCCGCCCGACTTGAAGCCGTAGATCCAGTCGCCCACGCCCAGGGTCTGCGGGGTGCCGCCGGCCTGCGCGGTGGGCAGCGACGCCCAGGTCACGTCCAGGTTGTTCTTCTTGATGTCGTCCAGCTGGATCGGCATGCCGTTGAGCATGCCGACCTTGCCCGAGGCGAAGTCGGCGTACAGGTCGGTGCGCTTGACCGAGCCCGGGTCCTTCTCGGTCAGGCCCGCGTCCACCCACTTGCCCAGCTGCTTGAACGTGGCCACGTTCGCGGCCGAGTTGATCACCCACTTGCCGCTCGCGTCGACGTAGCCGCCGCCGTTGTTCATCTCCCACATGAACGACTCGGCCTGCGCCTCCTCCGAGCCCAGCGGCAGACCCAGCGGGATCGACACCCCGGCGGCCTTCATCTTGGTGGCGGCGGTCTCCACGTCGGCCCAGGTCTTCGGCGCGACGGCCTGGTTGCCGTTCATCGGCAGACCGGCCTTCTTCCACAGCGCGTTGTTGATCAGGAACGCGCGGGAGGAGGAGACGAACGGGACGCCGTAGGCGGTGCCGTTCTGCTGGCCGGCCTTGGCCAGCGCGGGGATCAGGTTGCTCTGGACCGAGGAGTCCAGCACGTCGTTGACCGTGTAGAGCAGGCCGCTCTGCGCGAAGCTCGCGTAGCCCGGGCCCTCGACGATGTCCGGGTACTGCTTGTTCTGGACCATCGTGGCGAGCTTGGTGGAGATGTCGTTCCAGTTGATCACCTGGAGGTCGACCTTGACCTTCGGGTTCGCCGTCTCGAAGGCCTTGACGACGCCGTCCCAGTACGCCTGGCTGGGGTTCTGGCCGTTGGACCCGTAGTCCGCGGCCACGAACTTGATCGTGGTGACACCGTCCGCGGAAGAGCTTCCGCCGCCGTTGCCGCTGCTGCTACAAGCCGTCAGCGCAAGGGCACCGACGACGCCGACTGCCGAGAGGGCGAGCATACGACGCTTCAACGCAACTACCGCCTTTGGTAAGCGAGCCCGGTCCTGGT
The DNA here is from genome assembly GCF_000744655.1 of Streptacidiphilus rugosus AM-16. Classification (NCBI taxonomy): domain Bacteria; kingdom Bacillati; phylum Actinomycetota; class Actinomycetes; order Kitasatosporales; family Streptomycetaceae; genus Streptacidiphilus; species Streptacidiphilus rugosus. The sequence goes on from NZ_JQMJ01000004.1 coordinate 6,955,607, forward strand.
CGGGCTGGGGGTGCGGCTTAGTCTCCCGACGGCCCAGCAAGAGGTCTACACCATTTATCGAAAAGCAGGACTTCATTGCATCCTGTGCAACGGCAATTCGGACAGTTGGTGATGAACCTCGCCAATTGTTCGCCCTTGATGAGGCATCAGATTTCCCTCGGTGATCGGGCGGGAAAGTTGACGTGAATATTTTCGCGAAGCCTCTTGCCTATTCGACTCCCCGTTGACCTGCGGTTCCACTTGGTCTAGACCACAAAGGTCCAAACCAATACATGCGTGCAGGTCAACCAGCCCAACGCCCCACGGCTACTCTCCATAGTGGCATGGGTCAAATCCGGCCAACCGGGGCAAACGAAGGGGTAGATTGAGCATGGACCAGACCAATCTGCAAACTGGACTAGACCTCTGTGCCCCAGAGGAGGGAGACTGCTGCGTCGTGAAGCACGTCATCGCTCTCGACGTCGGCGGGACCGGCATGAAGGCCGCCCTGGTCGCCCCCGACGGTTCTCTGCTGCATGAGGACCGCCGCCCAACCGGCCGCGACCAAGGCACCTCCGCCGTCGTGGCCGGCATCCTCGACTTCGCCGCGGACCTGCGCGACGAAGGACGGCGGCGCTTCGGCGTGACCGCCGAGGCCGCCGGAGTCGTGGTGCCCGGCACCATCGACGAGGCCGAGGGCGTCGCGGTCTTCTCCGCCAACCTGGGCTGGCGGGACCTGCCGATGCGCAAGCTGCTCGGCGAACGCCTCGGCATCCCCGTCGCGCTCGGCCACGACGTGCGCACCGGCGCACTCGCCGAGGGCCGACTGGGCGCCGGGCGCGGGGTCTCCCGTTTCCTCTTCATCGCGCTGGGCACCGGCATCGCCGGCGGCATCGGCATCGACGGGAGGATCGAGTCCGGTGCCCACGGCAACGGCGGCGAGATCGGCCATGTCGTGGTCCGTCCCGGCGGGCCCGACTGCGGTTGCGGCGCCCGCGGCTGTCTGGAGACCATCGCCTCCGCCTCCGCCGTGGGCCGTGCCTGGGCCGCCGCGTCCGGCGATCCCGCCGCGACGGCCGCCGACTGCGCCCGCGCGGTGTCGGCCGGGGACCCGCGCGCGGTGACCGTCTGGACCGAGGCGCTCTCGGCGCTCGCCGACGGGATCGTGATGGCCCACAGCCTTCTCGACACCGGCACCGTGATCATCGGTGGCGGGCTCGCCGAGGCCGGCGACACCCTCTTCGCACCCCTGCGCGTCGCGGTCACGGAACGGTTGTCGTTCCAGATGCCGCCCGCGCTCGTACCGGCGATGCTCAAAGACACCGCCGCTTGCCTGGGTGCGGGACTCCTCGCCTGGGATCTGCTCTCCTTGGAGGTGACCGCGTGAGCAACGCGGAGCGCACTGTGCTGGCCGGGGCCAGGCTCGTCCTGCCCACCGGCGTCGTCGAGAACGGGAAGATCGCCGTCGAGAACGGGACGATCACCGAGATCGCGGCTCCGGTCACTCCCCCCGACGGTGCGGCGCCCGCCCTCGACCTCACCGGCTTCACCGTGGTCCCCGGCTTCGTGGACATGCACGTCCACGGCGGCGGCGGGGCGTCCTACCACTCCGGCACCGCCGAGCAGATCATCAAGGCGGCGCGCACGCACCTGGAGCACGGCACCACCACGACGGTGGCCTCGACGGTCACCGGCGAGATCGACCACCTGTGCCGTCAGGCCGGGCTGCTGAGCGAGCTGGTCGAGGACGGCGTGCTGGCCGGGATCCACTTCGAGGGCCCCTTCATCAGCACCAACCGCTGCGGCGCGCACGAGCCCGACCTGCTGCGCGACCCCGACCCCGCGCTGGTGCGCAAGCTCGTCGACGCGGCGCGCGGCGCGGCGCGCATGGTCACGCTCGCCCCCGAACTCGAGGGTGGCATCGAGTCGATCCGCCTGCTCGTCGACCGAGGCGTGATCGCGGCCATCGGCCACACCGACGCCAGCTACGACAAGACGCTGGCCGGGATCGACGCCGGCGCGACCGTCGCCACCCACCTCTTCAACGCGATGCCGGGCCTGGCCCACCGCGCCCCGGGGCCGGTCGCCGCACTGCTGGAGGACGAGCGGGTCACCGTCGAGCTCATCGGCGACGGCGTCCACCTGCACCCGGCCGTGGTGGACCTCGCCTTCCGCGGCGCGGGTGCGGAGCGCGTGGCGCTGGTCACGGACGCGATGGACGCGGCGGGCTTCGGCGACGGCGACTACATGCTCGGCCCGATGGCCGTGAAGGTCCGCGAGGGTGTCGCCCGTCTCGCCGAGGGGGGCTCGATCGCGGGCTCGACGCTGACCCTGGACGTCGCGTTCAAGCGCGCGGTGAACGTCAACGGGCTGGCGCCGGAGGTGGTCAGCCGGATGCTGTCGCTGAACCCGGCCCGCCAGTTGGGGCTCGCCGACCGGCTGGGGTCGCTGGAGGTCGGCAAGCGCGCGGACCTGGTGGTCCTGGACGGCCAGTACGACGTCGTCGCCGTGATGCGCGAAGGCGTCTGGGCCGTGGGCGCCGACAAGCTCACGGACCGGGTGCCGGTGCCCAACTGACGCACCACAACCCCGGACATGACACCGGCCCGCGCTCCGAGGGGGAGCGCGGGCCGAGTCGTCGTTCAGGCCGGGGTCACCAGGGGCTGACCTTGTCGGTGGTCAGCGCGAGCTGGTCGATGGAGATCGGCGGCTGGCCGTCGTCGCCCTGGATGGTGATCTGCACCTGTCCGGCCGTCAGGTCCGGGGTGTTGTAGGTGCGGTACCAGGCGTTGGCCGGGTCGGTGGTGTCGCTGTAGGTCTTGAAGTCGATGTCACGGCTCTTCTTGCCGCTCACCAGCAGCGTGCCCTTGGCCGCCTTGTTGCCCGGGTTGTCGTAGCGGATCCAGAGGTAGTACTTGCCGTCCGCGGGGACGTTGACCGTCCAGGTGACGCTCTGGTTCGCGCCCGTCAGCGGCACCGAGCTGCCGCCGGCTGCCTTGGCGCCGGGCACCGTGGTCGTCGCCGCGGTGTTCTGCAGCGTCATGGTGGCCGCGTCCGCGGCGCCGGGCAGGGTGGACCCGGGGGACGAGGAGGCGGACGCGGAGGCGCCGCCCGTCGCCGCCGCGGTCTGCGTGGTGCCGGAGCCGGTGGCGGAGTCGTTCTTCTTGCCGGTGTTGCCGAAGAGGGCGAAGCCGATGCCGATGGCGATGGCGACGACCACGGCCACTGCGCCGATCATCACGCCGCGGCCGTTCCCGCCCGCGCCGCCGCCGGACCGGGCACCGGCGCGACCGCCGTCCACGGGCGGGGCCGGGGCGTCTGGTGCGGGACGGTCGGGTAGCCGTAGGCCTGCTGGGCCTGCGGCTGCTGCGGGTAGCCGGGCTGGGCCCCGTACTGGGTCCGGCCGACCTGCGTGGCCTGCTGGTAGGAGGTGCGCGGCACCCCGGGCATCGGCTGCGTGGGCGCGACGGCCTCCGCCCCGGCGGCGTCGCCCTCGGCGCGGTACAGATACGCGAAGGGGTCGTCGTCCTCGGGCACGCCGTTGTTCTCGGCTGTCATCGAGTTCTCAACTCCCGAGTGTGTTGCGTGGATGTTCGGCTTCGCGCCCGGATTACCGCACAGCAGGCACGCGTATCCACCGCACACTACCCCGACTGGGTGACGTGGCGGTAAGAGCGAGGGGTGCGGGTGTGACGGGTGATACGTGCGGGATCAGCCCGCGCGGCGGTGCGAGCGGGCGCCGCCACCCGCACGGGCGCGCTTTTCGACGTACATCAGCTCGTCGGCCGTGTGGAGTACCTCGTCGATGCTCATCCCGCAACCGGCCCAGCCGATGCCGATGCTCACGCCCACCCGCAGGGTGCGGTTCTCCCAGCGGATCGGCGGGGTGACCGCGGTTCTCAGCCGGTCGGCCAGGTCCTTGGCCCGCTCGCGGTCCACGCCGTCGGCGAGGACCACGAACTCGTCGCCGCCGAGCCTGGCGACGGTGTCGCCCTCGCGGACCACGTGCTGGAGCCGCCGGGCGACCTCGATCAGGGTGGCGTCGCCCGCGTTGTGGCCGTGGCGGTCGTTGATGCCCTTGAAGCCGTTCAGGTCGCAGAAGAGCACCGCCAGGGCTCTGCCGCCCTGAGCGGTGCCGTCGGCCTCGTCGGGGAGCACCGCGTGGACGTGGTCGTACCCACCGCCCTCCCCCGCGGCCGGATGCCCGTACGCGTGCGCCGCGCCGCCGTCGGGGAGGGCGACACCGAAGCCCGCGTGGTCCGCGAACCCGCCCGGGTCCCCCTCCTCGTAGCCGCCGTAGCCGCCGAACGCGCCGAGGCCGCCGGGGCGGTGGGCGACGGCGGGCAGCAGGACGTTCGGGTGGTCGCACAGCCGCAACCGCAGCCGGGCCTTGAGCTCGGCGGCGTTGGGCAGGCCGGTCAGCGCGTCGTGGCTGGCCCGGTGGGCCAGCTGCAGCTCGTGGCGCTTACGGTCCTCGATGTCCTCGACGTGGGTCAGCAGGTACATCGCGCCCTCGGTGGCGTCGGAGACCACGGAGTTGCGCAGGGTGACCCAGAACCAGCCGCCGTCGCGTCTGGCGAGTCTGACCTCGGCGCGGCCGTTCTCGGTCGCGATGCCGCGCAGCTTGGCCGCGTCCTCGGGGTGCACCAGGTCGGCGAAGGACTGCCGGTGCAGCGCGGACCTGGACCGGCCCAGCAGTCGGCACAGGGCGTCGTTGACCCGGGTGAGCCGCCCCCGCTGCTCGCCGTGCAGCTCGGTCAGCGCCATGCCGCTCGGGGCGTACTCGAAGGCCTGCCGGTAGCTCTCCTCGCTGGCGAGCAGCACCTGCTGCTCGCGCTCCAGCCGGATCAGCGCCCGCTGCATCTCCGCGCGCAGGCGCGCGTTGCCGATCGCGATGCCGGCCTGCTGGGCGAACATCTCCAGCGCCTCGCGCGTCCACGGGCCGGGCCGGCGCCCGTTGCGCGGCCGGTCCACGGAGAGCACGCCGAGCAGCTCGCCGCCGAAGCTGTACATCGGGGCGAGCAGCATGTCCTCGGGGTGCCAGGCGCCCTGCACGGCGTAGCCGGTCCCCCCACCCCAGGTGGGGATGTCCACGGATCTGGCCCAGCCGCGGTCGTGCGGGACGAAGACCAGACTGCCCCAGACGTCCCCAGCGTTGAGCAGCCGGTTCCACGACTCCCGCGAGCCGATCTGGCCCAGCAGGCTGTTGATGCCCTCCTCGGCCTGGCCCTCCGTGCCGATCTCCCAGACGGCGGCGACCACGAGCTCCCCGTCGGGCCGGACCATGTTCACCACGGCGCTGTCGAAGCCGAGACCGGTCACGGCTCCCTCGACGACGGCCTGGAGGGTTCCCGCGAGGCTGCGGGCGGCGTTCAGGTCGGCGATGATGCGGTGGAGGGTGCGCAGCGTCGCCAAGCGGACGTAGGGCTCCGGGTCGGTTTCCAACGCCTTGCCTCCCTCCCTCGATCGGAACCGCGTGCAGATGGTCCGACTGCCAGACAAACTGAATCACAGGGAGCACATCGATCGACACTCTGGGTCAGCAAATCGTTGTCACTTGTGACTCAACTCACACGCATGGCAGGTGTAACCCTTGATCGAACCACTGCCTCGAAGGCAACGTGAGCAATCAGACGTCCGTCCTACGCCCAAGGGCCGATGCGACCAGGGGCCCGCGAAGATAGCGTGACTGACGTGTACGACGCAGCGACCACCGCCACCACAGTCCCCGCGACCGCCGAGGCCTCCCCGGAGGAGTTCCGGGCCGCCCTCGGGCAGCTCGCCTCAGGCGTGGTCCTGGTGACCGCCCACGACGAGGACGAGGGGCCCCGGGGTGAGGACGTCGGCATGACCGCGACGGCGTTCCTCTCGGTGTCCCTGGAGCCGCCGCTGGTGATGGTTTCGGTCCGCGAGGACTCCCGGATGGAGGAGGTCCTCGGCCGGGTCGACCGCTGGGCGGTCTCCGTCCTGGCCTCGGACCAGCGGACGACCGCGGCGCGTTTCGCGATGAAGGGCCGCGTCTCGGACCGCCTGCTGTTCGCGGAGCTCCCGCATCGCCGCGGCGCGGAGTCGGGCGCCCCGCTGGTCGACGGCGCGCTGGCGACGGTGGAGTGCCGCACGGTGGAACGCATACCCGCGGGGGACCACGTCCTCGTCATCGGCCACGTCCTCTCCGCCCACGTCGGCGCCCCGACCGGCGGCCCCCTCACCTACTTCCGCGGCCAGTACCGCCACCTGGCCTGACACTCCGCGCCCGCGACGACGTCGCGACGGCGAGGCAGTTGCACCACCCCAGAGGCGCTTCGCGATGGCGGTCAGTTGCACGACCCCAGGGGCGCGGGGAACTGCGCGAGGAACCACCCAGTGCGGATGGCCCTGCGCGATGAGGACCATCCGCGCGCCAGTGGCTTGTCGCGCCCGCGCGCCGGAGGCGCATGTCAGCGGAGCCCCGCGCCCCTGGGTGTTGCAACTGGCCCTCTGCTGAGAAGTGCAGCGCCGGAGGCGCGCAGTTCCTCGCGCCCTGGATGGGTGCAACGTCAGTCGAAGGGGCGGCGGCGGGTCTGCTTCAGCAGCGACGTGCGGCGCTTGTTCTCGAGGCGGCGTTCGATCATGCCGCGGGAGGGCTTCGTCGCGCGGCGGGCGCGGGGTGGCGGTGCGACCGCCTCGGCGAGCAGCGCCGACAGACGGACGGCCGCCGCCTCCCGGTTGCGCCACTGCGACCGGTGCTCGCTCGCGTGGACCACGATCGCGCCGTCCATCAGCCGGTCCGCCAGCCGTTCCAGCGCGCGCTCGCGCCACACCGGCGGGAGCGCGGCGCTCGCCGCCAGGGCGTACCGCAGCTCGACCCGGCTGTCGCTCGTGTTCACGTGCTGGCCGCCGGGGCCGGAGGAGCGTGAGAAACGCCACTGCAGCTCGGCGTCGGGGACGACGACGCCCCTGACGGTGACGGCGACCGGGTTCGTGGACATGCGCCCATGATCCCGCCCAAGGCGTGAACCGGCGAACGCTTTTGTCACAATGGGGCGTGATCGAGCTCGGCTACTCCCTCTCCAACCGCTTTCCCGACCCGCCGCAGACGGACTACGCGACCGCGCCCGTCCGCAGCCTGCGGCACGACCTCTTCTGCGGGGACGTCTTCGTCGAGGGCGACGGCGGGGTGGACCTGTCCACCCGGTGGGGCTGGGTGCCCGTGCTGGACTTCGCCTGGGCACTCTGCGACATCGTGGAGCAGCTCGACGCCGTGCTGCCAGGACGACGGCAGCCGCGCGCCGAGCTGGACTTCACCGAGTCCAGCGACCGGCTGCGCTTCTCCCGGCGGGGCGACTGGGTCGAGCTGCACGCGGACTGGGTCCGCGACGAGCGGCCGCTGATCGTCGACCACGGCGTGCTGCGCCGCGAGGCGCGGGACTTCCTCCAGGACGTGCTCGCCGACCTCGCCGACCTGCACGACGGCCTCGCCGACAACCTCACGGTCTGGGAGCTCACCGCCCGCTATCCGCGCCTGCCATGAGCGTGTCGCGCCCGAGCACGACGAGGCCCGGCACCGGCCGGGCCAGCTCGGTGAAGCCGAGCCGGTCGTAGAACGCGCGCGCCGCGACGTTGCGCACGCCCATCCCCAGCTGCACCCGCAGGACCCCGCGCTCGCGCAGCGCGCCGAGGAAGGTGCGCATCAACTGCCGCCCCAGGCCCTGCCCCTGGGCCTGCGGCAGCAGGTCGATGTGCAGGTGGGCGGGGTACTCGTCGACGCCGGGGCCGAGCATGACCTCCGGGTGCCGCAGCTCGCTGCCGCGGCCGCCGTCGTCGGGGTAGCGGTCGACCACGCCGGGAAGCCACTCGGCGAGGTAGCGCGCGACGAAGCGGCGGGTGTCGGAGGTGCCGAGGATGTAGCCGAGCGCCCGGTCCTCCCCCGCTGTGTCCGCGACGACGAAGGCCAGTTCAGGCTCCTGGGCCAGGTACGGCCCGACGAAGATGTCCGGCAGGACGCGCGGGTCGGGGTACAACGAGGTCGCGTCCGCACCGTTGTCGCCGGTGCGGACGCAGATCTCGTACAGGTCCTCCCGGTCGCCCGGTCGGTAGGAGCGGATGCTCAGCTGCATCCGCTCAGGCTAGCCTCGGGCGCAGGCTCAGCCCAGGGACTCCCACTCGGGGCTGGTGACCAGAGCCTTGAGCTGGACCAGGCTCAGCACGGGAAGAGTGCGGTCCGCGTTCTCGCCCTGCCGCGCCTCGTTGAACTCCATCGCCGCCACGCGCAGGCCGTTCGGGTGCAGCACGTCGACGATCCACTCGACCACGCCCGAGCCGCCCTTCTCGCCGCCGGTCTGGTGCACGGCCACCTTGGTGCCGTCCGGCAGGACGGTCGCGCCGGCGTAGAGGTCCGCGAGGGTGGCCTTGTCCGAGACGGGGTTCCACTGCTGCACGTTGACCCCGATCAGGCCGACGCCGTGGTGACCGTCCTTCAGCTGCTCCTCGGCGTAGCCGTCCTGGCCGTTCTTGTTGATGCCGGTGACGCCGTGCGGCAGCAGGCTGTCGAGGACCTTGAAGATCGCGGCGCCGGTGGGGCTCGTGCTGGTGCCGCCGCTCTTCGGCCAGGCCTTCGGCGCTGGCATGGCCTTCAGCAGCGGATCCCAGACCGGGCTCTGCACCACGGCCTTCATCTGGTCGGCGCTCAGCGGCGGGGTCGCCCGGGTGACCGGCGAACCCTTCTCCGCCGCCGCGTTCCACTCGTACACCGACACCTGGGAGCCGTCGGCCCTGGTCAGGGTCCCGGCCCAGGCCTTGGTGCCGGTGCCCTTGGAGGGGTACTCGTAGCCCTGGTCCACCCACAGCCACGCGCCGCCGGGCAACCGGGTGACGTGGCAGACGTCGTTCGGCACGTAGGTGGGGTTGTTCGGGCAGCTGGGCAGCGTGATCTGGCTCGGCGAGGCCTTGGCCAGCGAGACCTCGATCTGGGACGCACCCCGGCCTTCGTCGTAGACCAGGGCCGCCAGCGGCGCGATGTCGGTGCGGCCGCCCGCGCCCATGCTCCAGCGCCCCTGCGCCTGAGTGATCTTTCCCTGCGGAAGCAGCCCCTCCAGCGCCGCGAGCATCTGCTTCGACCGCTGCGCGTCACCGACCGGCGCGTGCGACGACGAGGCGGCCGCCTGGGTGTGGCCCTGGGCCGCCGGGTCGGACTTCAACAGGGCGGGCGTCAGCGCGCCGCCGACCGCGATCAGGGCGAGGGCGGCCGAGCCGCCGGCGACGGCGGCGTTGCGGCGACGGCGGCGCTTGCGGCCGTCGGCGAAGCCCGCCGAGACGAGTTCGGTGATGTTGCCGTGGGAGAACTGCTCCCCCGTGTCGCGCAGGGTCTGCGCGACCTCTTCCTCAAAAGGCATGGGATGCCACCGCTTCCGGGTGTCGAAGGTGTCGGTGCGTCAGGAGCGGGCCAGGTCCGGCAGAGAGTCGCCGAGCACCTCGCGGAGGCGTCCCAGCGCGCGTGAGCTCTGGGTGCGCACGGCTCCGGCACTGATCCGGAGTGTGTGCGCGGTCTCCTCGATGCTGCGGTCCTCCCAGTAGCGGAGCACCAGCACCGCACGGTCGCGCGGGCGGAGCCGGGCGAGTGCGTCGAGCAGGGTCAGCCGCAGGGTGGCGTCCCCCTCGGCCGCCACCCCCTCCGGCAGCTGCCCGGTGGGATGCTCCGCCGTACTTCGTCTGCGGCGGTGGCTGAGAAAGACGCGCGCCAGCACGGTGTGCGCGTACGCGGCGGGGTTGTCGGCTCCGGCGACACGACGCCAGTGGACGTACATCCTCCCGAGCGTCTCCTGAACCAGGTCCTCGGCCAGATGCGGGTCACCGACGCTGAGCAGGCTCGCCGACCGGTACAGCGCGCCCGCCCTCGCGGCGGCGAACTCCAGGTAGTCCCGTTCGTCGTCCGCCTTCATCCGCGCCCCCACCGAAGTCCCGAATCGTTGCGTGCTTTCCGTTCCTGCCTCTTTGACGCCGATGGCCTGACCGGACGTTACAGGCCGCGCGAAAGAGCCCCCGCCCGGAGTCGGGCGGGGGCTCTGACGCTGCCGCGGCTCAGTCGTTGGGACGCAGCTGGGCCGGGTTGAGCAGCGAGAACGCGGTGGCCCCGTCGGTGGCCTCGCGCAGGAAGTCGGCGTGGCCGGCGTGCCGGCCGATCTCCTCGACCAGGTGCAGCAGGATCCAGCGGCCGGAGCGGCGGGCGCCCTTGGGGTTCCAGGGACGGTCGGGCAGCGGCACGGTGTCACTGAGGTCCGCGAGGCCGGCGACGATCTCGGCGGTCTCGGCGGCGACCTCGTCCCAGTGCTTCAGGACGTCCTCGATCTCCTCGCCGTCCAGCAGCCGGAAGGTGTCGGCCCAGTTGCTCTCGTCGGCCGTGGCCAGGGGCTCGCGTCCGGCCAGGACGACCCTGGTCCAGTTGCTCTCGACGAAGGCCAGGTGCTTGGGCAGACCGCCCAGCGTCAGCTCGCTGCCGGTGGGCCGCGCGACCAGCTGCTCCCTGGTCAGCCCGCCCACCGCGCGCCGCACGGCGGCCCGCTGGGCCTCGATGAACTGGAGCAGCGCGTCGCGCTCGTCGGTCTCGGCGTTGACGACGGTCGGCATGGGAACCACCTCTGCTTGTGGGCTCGTCGGCTTCAAGTGCTTGAGTGGTTCCCACGGTAGGCGGGATGTAGGACGGATTCGGTCCTATTTCAACGTGGCGGGGGAAGTCTGCTCAGGAACACCTCGAATGCGGTCGGTTCGACGTGGGTGACGCCGGTGAACGGGAAGTCCATCTCCTTGATCAGCAGCAGTGAGACCACCACCAGCGCGGTGAGCGTCAGCACCATCAGCCCGTGGGCCAGGGTGTTGGAGAGGCCGAAGAGGTAGGTGAAGCCGACGGTCAGCAGCGCGCCCGCGATCAGCGCCACCCAGAGGATCGAAGGGACCGAGTCCCCCACCTCGGTCAGCCGCTCCCGCCGCTCGGAGGCCAGCTCCTCGACGTGGGCGACGGCGTGCTCGTAGAGCACCTGCTGTCTGCTGTCGGCCGGGGTGTAGCCGAAGACCTCCGATCGCATGGCGTAGACGAGTTGGGTGGCCTGCGGACTGCTGCGGTGCTCCGCCATCAGCGGCCACTCGGTGTCCTGGACGGTGTGCGCGTACTCCAGCGCGTTGTGCTCCAGCTCCGCGCCGACCGGCAGCGGCATCTCGCGGGAGATCCAGTAGACGCCTGCCAGCGCGTCGGCCTCCTTGAACGTCGTCTGCCTGGCGGAGTCCAGGTTCTGCCAGACGGCGATCACGACGAAGGCCAGCAGCACCGCGTACATCACGCCGACCGCGGCGAAGATGAACCCCGCCACGTCGTTGTGCGTCTCCCGCAGCCGGTGCGGGACGAAGTGCTGCAGCAACCACAGCGCGACGGCGGACGCCGCGAGGGTGCCGAGCAGGATGAAGACGTCGGTCCAGCTCACGAGCCGAGCCCCTCTCCCCTCCCTCAGTCCCTCGGCCGCGCGACCTCGACGTTCTCCAGCACCCCGAGCGCGTCGGGGATCAGCACGGCGCAGGAGTAGTAGGCGCTGACCAGGTACTGGATCACGGCCTTCTCGTTGATGCCCATGAACCTCACCGAGAGGCCGGGCTCGTACTCGTCGGGCAGCCCGGTCTGGTGCAGGCCGACGACGCCCTGCTCGTTCTCGCCGGTGCGCATCACCAGGATCGAGCTGGTGTGGCCGCCGTTCACCGGGATCTTGTTGCACGGGAACATGGGCACCCCGCGCCAGGAGGGGATCCGGTGGCCGCCGATCTCGACCGAGTCCGGGTAGAGCCCCCGCTTGTTGCACTCGCGCCCGAACGCGGCGATGGCGCGCGGGTGCGCGAGGAAGAACTTGTTGCCGCGCCGCCGGGCGAGCAGTTCGTCCAGGTCGTCGGGGGTGGGCGGGCCGCCGTGGGTGTGGATGCGCTGGTCGTGGTCGGCGTTGTGGAGCAGGCCGAACTCGCGGTTGTTGATCATCTCGTACTCCTGGCGTTCGCGCAGGGCCTCGACGGTCAACTTGAGCTGCTGCTCGATCTGGTTCATCGGCTGGTTGTAGAGGTCGGCGACCCTGCTGTGCACCTGCAGCACGGTCTGCGCGACGCTCAGCTCGTACTCGCGCGGCGCGAGTTCGTAGTCGACGAAGGTGCCGGGCAGCTCCGGCTCCCCCTCGTGGCCCGAGGCCACGTCGATGGCCGCCTGCCCGTGCGAGTCCTGCGCGGCCTCGCCGGCGGCGACGTAGGCGTCGAACTGCGCACGGAGCTCGGGTGAGCGCCGCAGCAGGTCCGCGAAGGCCTCCCGCGGCAGGGTGAGCAGGGTTCCCGCGGTGGCGGCCTTGGCGGTGTACTCCCACAGCGCGTTGTCGCCGGTCAGCGACTCGTCACCGAAGTGGTCGCCGTTGGCGAGCACGCCGAGCACGGCGTGGGTGTCACCGAACTTTCCGGTGCCCACCTTGTGCACCTTGCCGTGGGCGATCACCAGCACCTGGTCGACGACCTCCCCGTACTCGGCGATCACCTCCCCCGGCGCGAACTCCCGCTGGGTGAAGCGGGAGGCGAGCTCGGTCAGCAGGGCGGCGTCGCCGAAGCCCCGCAGCAACGGCAACTCCGTCAGCGTGGGCGGCACGATCCGGGTCTCCGCCCCGGTCTGCGCGAACCCGAGCCGACCCCGGCCCGTGGCGTAACTGAGCCGCCGGTTCACCCGGTAGGTACCACCGGACACCTGCACCCACGGCAGCATCCGGAGCAGCCACCGGCTGGTGATGCCCTGCATCTGCGGCGGCGTCTTGGTGGTGGTGGCCAGGTTCTTCGCGGCGGCGGTACCGAGCGCGGACGGCGACTGCGGCTGCGCCGAGGAGTTCGACGAAGCGTCAATTCCCGCGTCGACGGTCATATCTGGGGTCCTCCCCTGGAGTTGATCGACCTCCCCAGAGTGACGGCGCGCCCACGCCCCGGACCATTCCCCGAAAGAGCGGGACTGCGGGGGCCCCGGGCCGGGTATCCGCGGCCTTCTGCCTTTCCCAGAACGGAAGTTGCACTCAGCTCAGGGACGCGAGGGCTGCTGCGCGCGGGCAAGTGCCCGGGGGCGCGAGGAACTGCGCGAGCAACCACCCACTGCGGATGGCCCTGCTCGGTGAGGACCATCCGCTCGTCAGTGGCTTGTCGCGCAGTTCCTCGCGCCCCTGGGGTAGTGCAAGTGCCCCTTCAATGCGAGGTGCCGCGACCGCGCGCCGGGGGCGGTCAGCCCTCGAGGGCCGTGCGGAGGTGGGGGAAGGCGGTGGAGGTGGGGTCGATGAGGCCGTAGTGCTCCATGTCGGGGAGGTCCACCACCGTCACCGCGTCCCCCTTGTCGCGCGCCATGCGCGCGTACTCGCGGGACATCGACGGCGGGACCGTGTCGTCGTCGCGGCCGTGGATCAGCGTCACCGGGACGCCCAACGGCAGCAGCGCGGCCGGGTCGCAGTCGGCGTAGCGGTCCCTGAGGGTGTCCACGGAGCCGCCCATCATCGCGCGAGCCGCGCCGTCGCCCAGTTGCCACTCGTCCGTCAGGCGGAGCGACGCACAGCCCGCCAGGGAGACCACCGCGTCCGGGCGGGTGTCCGAGCGCCACGGCGAGCCCGCCGGCAGACGGTGCCGACCAGCTGCCCAGAGCGCGAGGTGGCCACCGGCCGAATGGCCCATCAGGACCGTGCGGCGCGGGCGCAGCCCCTCCGCCGCCGCCATCATCGACAGCGCCTCGACGCAGACCGCCACGTCGTCGAAGATCTCCGGCCAGCCGTTCGTCCGGCGGTACTCCGGCACCGCGACCAGGTAGCCCTCGTTCGCCAGGGCCCGCGCCAGCGGCGCGGTGTGGTGGCGATCCCAGCGCGGACGCCAGTAGCCGCCGTGCAGCAGCACGACCATCGTCTTGCCACCCCCGCCCGGGCCCTCCCCGCTCGGCAGCAGGAAGTCCACGACCTGGTCCTGGTGCGCGCCGTAGGCGTGCGTGCGGTCCGCCGTCAGCCGGACCTTGCTCAGTTCGTCCTCGTCCATCAGGGTCCCCTCCCCGTTCACACCGGTTCGACCGGCCGCCAACGCACCGGACTCGAGAGAATCATCGTGCTGGACGGCTGCCCGTACTCGGCCAGCCGGTCGATCAGACCTTCGAACTCCGCCATGGTGGCCACGGCCACCATGAGCACGCAACAGGCGCCGCCGGTGACCCGGTGCAGTTGCAGCACCTCCGGCCACTGCGCCACGGCCGGATCCCGCAGCACGCAGCGCGGGCCGTAGCACTGCACCTGCACCAGCGCGCTGACCACCCGGCCGGCCCGACCCAGGTCGACCTCGGCGTGGTAGCCGGTCAGCACGCCCGCCGCCTCCAGGCGGCGGACCCGCTCGGCCACCGCCGGGGAGGAGAGGTTCACCCTCCGGGAGAGCTCGTTGTAGGAGAGCCGGGCGTCCTCCTGCAGTTCCGCCAGCAGGCGCCGGTCCACCGCGTCCAGCACGGCACTCCCCTCGTCCAACACGCTTTGCGATCGCAAACCCGTTTCTCGAATCTGCCTTTCCCAGACTAAGCCGGATGGCCCCGCGACCGCGCGTTGCCCATTCAGTCGGAGGCCGCTTCCACCGCAGAATGGCAGTGCCCCACCGCGCCTGGAGGATCACCATGCCTGCGACGCCCGCAAGCCCGACGCTCGACGAGGCGACCACACCCAAGGTCGACTTCGCCGAGGCCACCACCCCGTACGCCGCCTATGCCGGGATCGACACCCTGCACACCCTGCTGCAGCCCCGCAGCAAGGAGCCGGCCGAGACCTCGTTCATCGTCGCCACCCAGGTGATGGAGCTGCTGTTCGGCCTGATCAGGCACGAGTGGCTGCGCGCCCAGGAGGCCATGCGCGCCGACGACCTCACCGAGGCGAAGGCCGCGCTGCGCCGCGGCCTGGACGCGCAGGACGTGCTGGTCAGCTCCTGGGACCTGCTGGCGACCATGTCACCGGTGGAGTTCAGCGCGTTCCGGCCGGTGCTCGGCGAGGCCAGCGGCTTCCAGTCGTACATGTACCTGCACCTGGAGTTCATGCTCGGCAACAAGGTGGAGCGGCTGCTCCGGCTCTACGCGGGCCACCCGCACGTCCACGCCGAGCTGAGCCGGACACTGGAGGCGCCGAGCCTCTACGAGGACGCGGTCGCCGTGCTGGAGCGACGAGGGCTGGACACCACCGACCCGGTGGCCGCCTGGACCGCCGTCTACTCCGACCCGGCCACGCAGGACCTGCAGGCGCTGGGCGAGCTGCTGCTGGACGTCGCCGAGCGGGTCACCCGCTGGCGGCAGCGTCACCTCGCCTCGGTGAAGCGCTGCATGGGCTCGAAGCCGGGCACCGGCGGCTCCAGCGGTCTGAGCTGGCTGCGCCACGCCGCGGAGCAGGACGTCTTCCCCGACCTCTGGGCCGTCAGGAACGCCCTGTGACCGCGTCGGCCGCCGCGCCGACGCGCGAGGAGGCGCTGGCCCTCGACGCCGCGGACCCGCTGCGCAGCTTCCGCGAGCGGTTCACCCTGCCGAAGGACGTCCTCTACCTCGACGGCAACTCGCTGGGCGCGCTGCCGGCGCACACGCCGGAACGGCTGCGGCGGATGGTCGAGGAGGAGTGGGGCAACGGGCTGATCCGCAGCTGGAACGAGGCCGGCTGGTACGACCTGCCGCGCGGCCTCGGCGACCGGATCGCCCCGCTGGTCGGCTCCGCGCCGGGCCAGGTCGTGGTCTGCGACTCGACCTCGGTGAACCTCTTCAAGGTGCTGACGGCCGCGCTGCGGCTGCGGCCCGGGCGGACGACGCTGGTCAGCGAGCTGGGCAGCTTCCCCACCGACCTCTACCTGACCGAGGGCGTCGCCCCGGCCCGCCGCCTGCTGCTCGGCCGCGACGGCGACACCCTGGACGAGCTGCTCGACGCGGACACCGCCGTCGTCCTGCTCTCCCATGTCGACTACCGCACCGGCCGCCTGCAGGACATGGCGGCGGTCACCGAGAAGGTGCACGCCGCGGGCGCGCTGATGGTCTGGGACCTGTGCCACTCCGTCGGCGCGCTCCCGGTCGAACTGGACGCCTGCGGCGCGGACTTCGCGGTCGGCTGCGGCTACAAGTACCTCAACGGCGGCCCCGGCGCCCCGGCGTTCCTCTACGCCGCCGCCCGCCACCACGACGCCGCGCGGCAGCCGCTGACCGGGTGGTTCGGGCACGCCGAGCCGTTCGCCATGTCCCCGGAGTACACGCCTGCGGCGGGCATCGGCCGTTTCCTGACGGGCACCCCGCCACTGCTGAGCTTCGCCGGCCTGGACGCGGCGCTGGACGTCTGGGCGGACGTCGACATGGCGCTGGTCCGCGCGAAGAGTCTCAGCCTGACCTCGTTCTTCCTGCGGGCGACGGACGCGCTGGGTCTGCCGACGGTGACCCCGAGGGCGGAGTCCGAGCGCGGCAGCCAGGTGTCCCTCCGGCACGAGTCCGCCTACGCGGTGGTCCAGGCCCTGATCGCGCGCGGCGTGATCGGCGACTTCCGCGAGCCGGACATCATGCGGTTCGGCTTCACCCCTCTCTACGTCAGCCACGCCGACGTCCTGGACGCCGCCGACACCCTCCGCGACGTCCTCGCCTCCGGCTCCTACCTCGACCCCCGCTTCTCGACCCGCTCGGCCGTCACCTGATCTCAAGGATCTGGCTGCAGCCTCCAGGGGCGCGAGCAACAGCAGCGTCCGGGTGAGACGCCACTGTCGTTTCGGGGAAACCGCTGCGAGAATCGCAGCATGCACAGCCCTGCCTCCGCATCCGCGCGTTCCCATCG
Organism: Streptacidiphilus rugosus AM-16; assembly: GCF_000744655.1. Taxonomy (NCBI): domain Bacteria; kingdom Bacillati; phylum Actinomycetota; class Actinomycetes; order Kitasatosporales; family Streptomycetaceae; genus Streptacidiphilus; species Streptacidiphilus rugosus. The sequence goes on from NZ_JQMJ01000004.1 coordinate 6,972,409, forward strand.
CAGTCTCGGCCTCAGCCTCGCGCTGGTCAGCGCCTTCGCCTTCGGCGGCTCCGGCGTGGCCGCCAAGCCGTTGATCGAGGCCGGGCTCAGTCCGCTGCAGGTCGTGTGGGTGAGGATGGCCGGATCCGCCCTCCTGCTGCTGCCGGTCGTCGTCCGCCACCGCGACCTGCCGCGGCGGAAGCCCTGGCTGCTGCTCGGCTTCGGACTGCTCGGCGTGACCCTCGTGCAGGTCTCCTACTTCTTCGCGATCTCCCGGGTTCCCGTCGCGATCGCCATGCTGCTCGAGTACCTCGGGCCGACCCTGCTGCTGGGCTACGTCCGCTTCGTGCAGCGACGCCCCGTGACCCGCGCGGCCGCGCTCGGCGCCCTGACCGCGACGGTCGGGCTCGCGCTCGTCGTGCAGGTGTGGACCGGGCTCGGCGGGCTGGATCCGCTCGGCGTGGTGTTCGGACTCTGCGCCGCCTGCTCGCAGGTGGGCTACTTCGTCATCTCCGAGAAGGCCGGTCGCGCCGGCGCCTCCGCCGATCCCGCCGACCACATCGACCCGATCGCCCTCAGCGGCTACGGCCTGCTGATCGGCGCCCTGGTGGTGACCCCGATCGCCCAGCCGTGGACGCTGCCCTGGCACGTGCTCGGCGGCGAGGCCGCCATGGGCTCGCGTCACGTGCCGGCGATCGGGCTCGCGCTGTGGATGGTGCTGGTCTCGACCGTGCTCGCGTACCTGACCGGGGTGGCCTCGGTGAGCCGGCTGTCCGCGCCGGTCGCGGCCGTGGTCGCGTTCCTGGAGGCCGTGGTGGCGACGGTGCTGTCCTGGTTCCTGCTCGGCGAGCACCTCTCCGGGCCGCAACTGCTCGGCGGCGCGCTCGTCCTGGTCGGCGCGTTCGTCGCACAGACCAGCCGTCCGTCCGAGCCCACGACCGTGGTCGCCCTCGGCGTCGAGCCCGTGGCCCCGCTCACCGAGCACGCGCCGCGCGAGCGGGCCACCGCGGACTGAACCCGTCCGGCCGCTTACCCCCGCTCCCGACATGCGGGCCGTGGCCACTGCGCGCATCGTGGTGCCATGACAGCTATGACCTCGTTCACCAACAACTTCCGGCCGAACGTCCGGCTCATCGCGGCCGGGGCCGCGTTGACGGGCATCGGCACTGTCGTGGCCGCCACCGGCGCGGCCCTCGTGGGTCTCGCCCTGGCCACGGCCGGTCGCCGCTGGTCCCAGACCTGGGAGACCCCTCCCGCCGAACTGGCCCAGCGCACCTACAACCAGGCCAAGACCGCCTCCCAGGCCGCCTCGCAGGCGGGCCTCGCCGCCTGGCGCAACGGCGCCCCCTCGATGAACTGACGCTCCCCGACGCGCTGCGACGACCCCCGGTCGGCGCGGCGCTTCGGCATGCCCGCGGCGCGCGCGTCCACGCGGCGGGTCGGCCTTCAGGGAGTATCAGAACGGAAATTGGCGGTAGCGGGGCGGTCTCGGTTCCAGTTCGATGAAGGGCGCGTTTTTGCTGGCTCCGTCCTGCATCTGGTCACCCTTGGCGCGCGATCCTGCGCGAGCGCGGAATCGGGCTGCACGTCATCGAGCAGGGCATCGACACCTCCAGCGTCGAGGGCCGCGCGATGTTCGGCATGCTGTCGGTGCTCGCCGAGCTCCAGCGCGAGCTGATCGTCGCCAACACCATGGACGGCCTCGCCTCCGCCCCCGTCGGCGGCCGGCGCCCCGCCTGAGCCCCGAACAGGCCTCACTCGCCCAGCAGCTCTGCGACGCCCGCGAGAAGACCGTCAACAGAGGGCCCGCAGCTCCTTGCGGAGCCCGTCGACCGTGCGATCGGGCTGGGGAGCGGAGTATTTCGCGGCTCAATGCCCTGCGGTGACGCCGTCAGGTGCGCAGTCGGTCCAGCAGGTTCCTCGTTGCCCGCTGGATGTGCGGGTCTGTTGTGACGGAGGTCCAGGCCGGTGTCGCGGAGGAGTGCAGTGTGGGGTTCCACCCGAGTGCGGGTGTCCAGCCGAAGGTGCCGGCGTTGAACACCCATGCCCCGCTCCTGGCCTGGTAGAGGCTGGTGTTCTGCACCAGGGTGCCCTCGGCGCAGGGGAAGGGGGAGGTGGAGAGGAGGGTGTGCTCGGTGGTCCCGCTGGGGCCGGGCATTTTGGCGGTGACGCCGTCGGCTTCGCCGGCGACCACGTCGGGGAGTCGGTCGCCCTCCGCGAGGCCGGTGCCCGTCCACAGCCAGTGCTTGGCCTCGCTGACCACCAGTGGGGTCCGCTTGAGCACGACGGCCTGGTACTGGGAACCGAGCAGCACCTGCTCGGCACTGCGGTGCTTCGCGGCGACGTCGCGCCACTTGCGGGTGGCGCCGGTGCCGTCGTCCGCCGGGTCGGGGTCGCTCTTGTAGCAGGTGACGGTCGAGAAGCCGGCTTGGTCCACTCCCGCGCGGATCTTCCAGTACACGCTGTTGCCGCCGAGGTAGGCCAGGCTGGCGCCCTTGGCGACGGCCGACTCGGCGGCGGTGCGCATCTCCTGCGACCAGTACTCGTCGTGGCCGCTGAACAGCAGCCCGGCGTAGCGGGAGAGGTCGACGCGGCCCTCGTGGAGGTCGAGGCTGCTCGCGTAGCTGACGTCCAAGCCCTGCGACTCGGCCCAGAAAACGAAGGCCTGGTCCAGTTCGAAGAACTTGGGCAGGCCGTCGTCGGAGTAGGGGCGGCGGAAGGAGACGGTCCGGGCGCGGTGCGGGTAGTGCCACCAGAAGGGGGAGTCCGGCATGCGGGAGACCGGATAGGTGTGGCCGTCCGGCGAGGTCTGGGTGCCGATAGCGGCGCGGTCGCCCTGGACGAAACCGTAGTAGAGGCTCTTCCCGGTCCGGCCGTCGACGGGGTAGGTGTTGTAGGCCTGGTAGGTGGTGAACGGCAGCACCACCAGGAAGTCGCTCGGGCGGTCGTCCCTGACCGCGAAGGGGACGGCCGTGCGATGGCCGTCGGCGGTGGTGACGGTGGCGAGGTAGAGGCCGGACAGCCACGTGGTGGGGACCTCGAGCGACCACGAGGCGTCCCAGGGGCAGCTGATCTCGCCCGTGGTGTCGGATATCACCGGGGCGGCCTGCGGTGAGGCGGCGAGCCGGGGGCTGGTGGTGAGGAGTCGGCCGCCGGCGCCGCGGTAGTGGCCGAGCCGGTGGACGGCGACGGTGCAGTCCTGGCGCCTGGCGGTGGAGAGGTAGAAGGTGATGCGCTCGCCGGCGGTGTAGCTCGACTTCGAGGCGAAGGCGGAGACCTGGCCGAGGGCGTCCTGGTTCGGTTTGGTCCCGTCCGCGGTCCGCATCCAGCCCTGTGTTCCCGCGGCCTGGTTCTCGTCCCTGACCAGGGTCGACGCGTGCGCGGGCCGAGGGCTGCGCGAGCCGCGCGCGGTCGGCACGCGTGTCTGATTGCTGCCGCAGGCGGCGGTTCCACCGAGCACGCCCAGCGCTCCGAGCGCCCCGCCGCCGAGCACGGCCCGCCGAGACAGCTGCCCCATTCCATCCGCCCTTTCGCGTCCCCGAGTGCAGGGAGCAACTATGCCATTCGAGCGCCCCAGGGTAGGCACACGGACGGCCAGGTCACGGACGGCTCTTACCGTCAGACCGCAGCCTTCGGCTGCGGCTGCGGGCACGACCTGCGACGGGAGTCTTGAGGCGGTCCGGTCCGGGTCAGGGGGAGGCGGGGCCGGCCGGCAGGCCGGGCCCTCGATACGTGCCCTGGTCTTCCCGACGCGGAAGCGGTTGGCGACGGTATCCGCCCCGCACGGCTGCGGATCCTGGGGTCAGAGCCAGCCTTTTTGAGCGGCTTTGATACCTGCTTCGAACCGGCTCGTGGCGTTGAGGCGTTCCATGATGGAGGCCATGTGGCGCTTGACGGTGCGGGAGGAGATGCCGAGTCGTTGGCTGGCGGTCTCGTCGGTGACGCCGGTGCCGAGCAGGCGCAGAAGTTCGCGTTCAGTGGCGCTCAGGCCGGTGGTGGGGTCGTCGGCGCGAGTGGCACCGAGGGGGACGGCGGTGGACCAGGCCTGGTCGAAGAGGCCGCACAGGGCGCCGACGATGCCGGGCTCGGCGACGTGGAGGGCACCCTTGCGGGTGTCGGCGGGATCGATGGGGACCAGGGCCTGAGTGCGGTCGAAGATGACCAGGCGCTGGGGGATGACGGGGGCGGTGCGGACCTCGCCACGCTTGCTGATCAGCCACTGGGCGAACGTGGTGGTGTGGGGGTCGTTCCGGGTCGCGTCCTGGTAGAGGACCTTCAACGTCACGCCGCGGGCCATGGCTTCGGTGTCGGCGGCGCGGCCTGCGGCGAGGTCTTCGGGGCGCTGCGCGGCGCCGGGGTGCACCCCGAGGACTTCGCTGGTGGCGCCGCGACCGAGGAGGTCGAGCCGTGTCTGGATGGCGTCCATGCCCAGGAGGCGTTCACCGTGGGTGGCACGGCTGTCGGCGCGGTCGGCGACCATGCGGGTCACGGCCGCACGGGAGGCGGCGAGCTTGGCCTGGCGGGCGGCCAGTTCCACCTCCTCGCGCACGAGCATGTCCGCGAGACCGATCTCGGGGGAGACGGCCCGCATCTGCCCGGGGTGCTCGGTCGACGCGCGCACCAGCATCAGCTGGGTGAGTTCGTCCAGGCAGTCGTGGACCTGCCCGGGTGTCAGATCGCACAGAGCCGCGAGCTCGTCGACGCCGTGGCCGGGATGATCGAGCATCGCCTGGTAGACGGCCCCGGCTCTCGCGTTCAGGCCCAGTGATTCCAGCACTACGGCGCACCCCCTGCTTGCAGCACCACCCCCCTGGCGGCCCTGATGCGTTCATGATCGCAGTCGGCCCGACCCCCTTCAAGATCGGCTATGTGGGTCTTCGCTGCAGCTCAGGGCATATGAACGGGGATTCCCATTGGCGGCTACTGGGCCGATTTCGTCGTTGTGCGCCCGCTCCGGAAACGGACTTCCTGATACATAGCAGACATGACAGGAACATGACAGCATGTCTTGATCACGCCTGGCCCCTTGGCGACATCGGGAAGCCCTTCCAGGCAGGTTGATCTGCGACGAAGCTATTGCCTGCCAGCAGGGAACAGCCCGAAGGCAACCGGACGAAGCGTCACCGCGGGATGCGAGACCGGAACAGGACACCCCGTCACTTCTCCAGCAAAGGACCACTGTCATGATCCGCACCCGTCTCGCCCAGGCCGCCGCGGTCGCCACCCTCGCCGTCGGCACCGTCATCCTCCTGCCCACCGCCGCCAGCGCCGCCCCCGCCGTCCAGGCCGCCGCCGCTTCGGCCCCCGTCCCCGCCGCCGGCGCCACCGCCTCCCCCGACGTCATCAACTGGGGCTAAGCAACATGGACATCGTCTACAGCAGCCTGACCCGCCGCTCCGCGGCAGGTCCGGACCCTGCGGCCGAGGTGACGGAAGTCGTCGACACCCTGTGGGCCCACGCCGTCCCCGGGGACGGCCTCGAACACGCCGGCGGCCGGACGGAACAGGACCGGATCGACCTGCTCCTGTTCCTGCGCACCCCCCACGGCCCCGATCCGGACGACGCACAGCGGCGAGCAGCGGCCCTCCTGCACCGCAGCCACCTCGCCTCACCCCTCCTCAACCGCCGCTACCTGCCCCCAGCCCCCCTGCCCGACCCGCCCCACACGCACGACGTCCGGCCGACCGGCCACCACTGACCCCGCCGCCGGCCGAAGCAGCCGGCCCGCAACACCGCGCACCGGCGCCACGCACGTTGACGACCGCTGTTCCTGCAGGACAGCCGTCCAGTCGAACCCAACTGCCCGGCCACAGGGGGACCAAGGCGGACCCTCTCACGCCTACCGAGCCGCCTCCCGCCCAAACGCGCAACCCGCCCCCCGCTCCACTGCTTCCTTCCCCCAGCTTCCGCTCGCGCCTTGCTGTCTCTTCCAGGACGACCGTTCCTGCAGGCCAGCCGTCCGGCCGGGCGCCCCGTCAGCGGATTCGAGCTGGGCCACCACTGATGCACCACCAACCGACCGCACCTCATCTTCAGGAGTCTGTCATGACCATGACCCGCCGCAGCCGCAAGTTCCTCGCCCTGTCCGTGGCTGTCGCCGCCACCGCCGGCATCGCCCTGGGCACCTCCTCCAACTCCTTCGCCGCCGACTCGGCCGGCACGAACACCGACGCGGTGGTCTCCTCCTCGACCGCGAACACGCTCACGGTGGGCTCCGAGGGGACCATCACCACGAGCATCGCCAACCCGGAGACCGCGACCAGCGCCCAGGTGGCGGCGGACTCGTCCTCCTCGGTCACCGACTCCACCACCACCAGCTCCACCGGCGGCTACCAGGCCTTCTCGATGTCGGACGCGGCCGTGACCAAGGACGGCAAGATCGACCGCGCCACGGTCCTCGCCCGGGCACAGTCGTGGGTCGACGAAGGAGTGCCCTACAACCAGGGCCGCAGCAAGACCGACCAGAACGGCACCTACCGCGAGGACTGCTCCGGCTTCGTGTCGATGGCCTGGAACCTGTCCTGGAGCCGCTCCACCGTCACGCTCGACGACCGCTCCGTCACCACCGTCCTCAGCAGCCGCTCCGACCTGCTGCCCGGCGACATCCTGGACTACCCCGCCGACCACACCATCTTGTTCGCGGGCTGGAAGGACCAGGCGGCCGGCACCTTCTACTACTACGCCGAGTCCAACCCGACTGTGCGCACGAACGAGTACGTCGGCAACTTCAACAGCAGCAGCGGCAAGATCGCGGGCTGGGCGATCGGGGACTACAAGTTCCTGCGCTTCAACAACATCGTCGACACCCCGGTCACCATCCCGCCGACCACCATCACCACCGGCACCCACACCACGCCCAGCTACCACGACGTCAACAAGGACTCCCTCGACGACCTGCTCGCGGTCAACGCCTCCACCGGCGCGCTGACCATCTACGGCGGCAAGGGCGACGGCACCTTCAAGACCCCGACCACCGTCGGATCCGGCTGGAACGGCATGGACAAGGTCTCCATGGCGGACTTCAACGGCGACGGCAACGCCGACATCGTGGCGACCAACGCCAGCAACGGAAACCTGTACCTCTACCTCGGCAAGGGCGACGGCACCTTCCAGGCGCCCCTCCAGATCGGCAACGGCTGGGGCGCCATCTCCAAGATGGTCGCCGGCGACCTCGACGGCGACGGCAAGGCCGACATCCTGGCCGTCAACGCCAGCAACGGCAACCTGTACTTCTACAAGGGCACTGGCACCGACGTCGCGTCCGGCGTCCAGATCGGCAACGGCTGGGGCGGCATGACCCAGCTCGGCATGGGCGACTTCAACAAGGACGGCAAGGCCGACCTGGTCGCCGTCAACGGCAGCAACGGCAACCTGTACCTCTACTCCAGCACCGGCACCGACGTCGCCAGCGGCGTCAAGATCGGCACCGGCTGGGCCAGCATGGACAAGTTCACCGTCGCCGACATCAACAACGACGGCATCGCCGACATCGCTGCCACCAACGGCCAGACCAACAACCTCTACATCTACGCCGGCACCGGCTCCGGCACGGTCAAGAGCGGCGTCTACGTCGGCGGCGGCTGGAACACGATGAACCGCCTCATCTGATCCCGACGGCCACCGCCCGCACGGGCACACCATCTGACCGCGCACCCTCCCAGTGCCGAACTCCGAAGGAATAACTGTCATGCCCATTGTCATGCCGCTCCTGAAGAAGTCCGCCGCCGCCACTGCCGTCGCCGCTTCCGCCGTCATCGGCCTGACCGCTCTGCCCGCACACGCCGACACCGGCTCACAGATCGTGCAGATCGCCCAGGCCAACCTCGGCAAGGGCCCCTGCGACACCAACAGCGCAGGCGGCGCCTCCTACGGGTCCTCCTGCACCGGCAACGGCGGCAGCCCGGAGTTCTGGTGCGCCGACTTCGTCAAGTGGGTCTGGGGTCAGGACGGCGTCAACGTCAGCGGCCTGACGCCGGCCGCGGGCAGCTTCGGCCAGTACAACGGCGGCCTGTCCAGCACCCCGCACGTCGGCGACGCGGTCGTGTTCAACTACAAGGGCGGCGGCGTCGCCGACCACGTCGCGATCGTCAGCCAGGTCAACGCCGACGGCACCATCGTGACCATCGGCGGCGACGAAGGCGGTGTCAGCGGGAACTGGGCCGCCACCGCCCACGTCCACGGCGACGGCCCCTACAGCGGCGCCATCGGCTACAGCTCCTACATGGGCATGAACATCAGCGGCTACGTCTCCCCGATCGGCGGGAACAGCGGCGGCACCGTCACCACGCCGGCCCCTGACCCCGTCACCACCGCCCACGTCTTCATGGTCGGCTCCGGCAACACCCTGTTCAACCAGGACGGCAACTACGCCAAGGGCACCTGGTCCGCCCTGCAGTCCGTTCCGGGCGGCGCCGCCGGCGTCACCAAGGTCGCGGCCGCTAGCACCGGCAAGATCACCCGCCTGTACGCCATCGGCTCCGACAACTCGATCTACACCAACGACGGCAACTACGCGACCGGCACGTGGGGCACCTGGCAGAAGATCCCCGGCACCACCGGGGCCCGCGAACTCACCGCGGTCGCGATCGGCAACACCGTCCACCTCTTCTACATCAACTCCAGCAACACCATCTCCAACGTCGACGGCGACTACACCAGGGGCACCTGGTCCTCCGTCAAGCAGGTCCCCGGCGGCGCGGCCGGCGTCCAGAAGATCGCCGTCACCGCCCAGGGCAACGCCGTCCACCTGTACCTCACCGGCTCCGGCAACACCCTCTACAACATCAACGCCGACTACAACGCCGGCACCTGGTCCTCGCTCATGGCCCTGCCCGGCGGTGCCTCCGGCGTGCAGAACCTCACCGTCGCCACCGTCGGCAGCATCGACCACCTCTACTACACCGGCGCCGGCAACACGCTGTTCAACCAGGACGGCGACTACGCCAAGGGCACCTGGACCGGCGTCATGACCGTCCCCGGCGGCGCCTCCGGCGTCGGCTTCCTCTCCGCCGCCGCCATCGGCTCCACCGTCCACCTGTACTTCACCGGCTCGGACAACACTCTCTACAACATCGACGCCGACTACAACGCCGGCAAGTGGTCCAGCGTCTACCACATCCCCGGCGGCGCGGCCGGCCTCGGCGCCATCACGACCAGCACCAACTGATCACGAGCAGGCCCACCCGAACCACGCGCTGTGGCCCTCCTGCCAAGGCAGGAGGGCCACAGCGCGTCATTCCCCACCCACGCTCCCACCACGGTGTCACCAGGGGACTGTCGAGACCCCATGTGCACGCAGCGAGCCGTCGGCCAGGACGCGCCGATCGACCTGACCGCCCACCGACCCAAGCGGGTCAGACTGACGGAGGACTGAGCGGTGACGCCGGAGGAGTACGAACGCTGGCACATCCGCACGTGCTCACGCTGCGGCCGACGGGCGGCGGAGTCCATGCGAGCGCACCAGTCCCGGAAGCCGGGTCTGCGCGAACCATTGACGGCCCTTCAGACCCCCGGCTATACCTTCCTGTGCACGACAGAAAGGAAAGTTTCCTAACAGGATTGCCGGAGGCCCCCACATGCGACCGTCCGTATCCCGCCGTCCGCTCCGCACCGCTCTCGCCACCTCCCTCGCCGCGCTCGGCCTGGTCGCCGGCGCGGCCGCGACCGGCGCCCCCACCGCCCACGCCGCGACGACCGTGCCCGCGCACCTCTTCGCCCCCTACTTCGAGGCCTACTCGGGCGACGACCCGGCGACCGTCGCCGCCCAGTCCGGCGCGAAGTGGCTGTCCATGGCGTTCCTGCAGACCCACAGCAAGGGGTCCTGCACGCTCTACTGGAACGGCGACACCAGCCAGCCGATCTCGTCCTCGACCTACGGCACCTCGATCAGCAAGATCCGCTCGGCCGGCGGAGACGTGATCCCCTCGCTCGGCGGCTACACCGCCGACACCACCAACACCGAGCTCGCCGACAGCTGCACGAGCGTCAGCTCGATCGCCTCCGCGCTCGAGCACCTGATCTCGACCTACAACCTCAAGCGCGTCGACTTCGACGTGGAGCAGGACTCGCTCACCAACTCGGGCGGCATCGACCGGCGCAACAAGGCGATCGCCCAGGTCGAGAGCTGGGCGGCGACCAACGGCCGCTCGGTGCAGTTCTCCTACACGCTGCCGACCAACACCGACGGCCTGGACTCGGGCGGCACCGCGGTGCTGAAGAACGCCGTCGCGAACCACGCCCGCATCGACGTCGTCAACATCATGACCTTCGACTACTACACCGGTGGCAGCCACGAGATGGCCACGGCCACCGAGACCGCCGCGCAGGGCCTGGTGAACCTGCTGGGCTCGCTCTACCCGAGCAAGAGCTCCGCCCAGAAGTGGGCCATGGTCGGCGTGACGGAGATGCCCGGCATCGACGACTACGGCAAGCCGGAGACCTTCACCACGGCGGACGCCAAGACGGTCTACAACTGGGCCGTCGGCAAGGGCATCGACGAGATCTCGATGTGGGCCAGCGAGCGCGACAACGGCGGCTGCGTCGGAACGGCCGGCTCCGACTCCTGCTCCGGCATCTCCCAGTCCACCTGGTACTTCAGCCACACCTGGGAGCCCTTCACCTCCTGAGCCCGGGGGACGCCTGCCCGCCCCGCCGAATCCGGCGGGGCGGGCAGGCGCATCAGGGAGGACGGCGGATCAGGCCGACGAGTCAGGCAAGGGCCAGGAAGAGCTTCTCCAGCTCCTCCTCGCTCATCGGCGCCTCGTCGGGGTCGGCCGCGGCCAGGCACTGGCGCATGCCGCTGGCCACGATCTTGAAGCCGGCCCGGTCCAGGGCCCGGGAGACGGCGGCGAGCTGGGTGACCACGTCCTTGCAGTCACGGCCCGCCTCGATCATGGCGATGACGCCCGCGAGCTGGCCCTGGGCGCGGCGCAGCCGGTTCAGTACGGGCGCGGTCGCGTCCTCGTCGATGACCATGATGTGAACCCTTCTGGCGTTGACGGCCTGATCCCGATGGTACCCGGCGGGGTATCCAGCCCCGTATGTCGCCGGTGTCAGTCGTGCGAGAAACGGATGTCCGGCAGGACCCTGCGCAGCCACCCCGGGGACCACCAGGCCGCCCGGCCGGTCAGCCGCAGCAGCACGGGCAGCAGCACCAGCCGGACCAGCGCCGCGTCGAGCAGCACCGCCGTGCCCAGCACGATGCCCATCTCCTTGGGCGGCAGCGGCCCGGACAGGGCGAAGGTGAAGAAGACGGCGACCATGACGGCGGCGGCCGCGAACACCACCCGGCCGGAGTGGGCGAGTGCGCCGGTCACCGCCCTGTGCGGGCTGCCGCTGCGCTCGAAGTGCTCCTTGGCGGAGGAGAGCAGGAAGACGGTGTAGTCCATCGCGATCGCGAAGATCATCGCGAAGAAGAACACGGGCGCCCAGCCGTCGAGGAACCCCTGGGGCGTGAAGCCGAGCAGGCCCGCGCCGTGACCGTCCTGGAAGACCAGACGCGCGGTGCCGAACGCGGCGGCGGTCGACAGCAGGCTGGTCACGGTGCCGATCAGCGCGATCAAGGGGGCCTGCAGGGCGAACACGAGCAGCAGGAAGCCGAGGGCCAGCACGACCCCGATGACCAGCGGCGTCTTCGCGTCCAGCGCCGACTGCAGATCGAGGTTCTCCACGGCCGCGCCGCCGACCAGGGCCCGGTCGGGCAGCCTGTCGCGCAGCACCTCGACCGTCGCCTTGAGCGCCGGGTCGGAGGGGTCAGCGGCGGGAACGGCCTGGATCATGGCGAGGCCGCTGCCGTCCGCGGCCTGCTGAGCGGGCATCACCGCGGCGATGCCGGCGGTGTGCCGCAGCACCTCGGTGGCGCGGGCGGCCTCAGCGGCCGGGGCGACGATCTGCAGCGTGCCTGGGGCACCGGGGCCGAAGGCACGCTGGACGGCTTCGTAGCCGGTGCGGGCCGAGGAGTCGGCGGGCACGACGGTGATCGAGGGCATCGCGGTCCGCAGTCCGACGACCGGCGCGGCGAGGGCCAGCAGCACGACGAGAGCCGGGACGCCGTAGCGCAGCGGGTGCGCCCAGAGCCGGCGGCCCCAGGCGGCGAAGCGCGGCGAGGCGCCGTCGTCGTCCGGCGCGGCGGCGCGGGCCCGGCGACGTACCCACGGCAGGGCGGCGCTGTTGACCCTGGCCCCGAGCCGGCCGAGCACGGCGGGGAGCAGCGTGAGCGTCGCGGCCAGCACGAAGCCGACGGCCAGCATGATGCCGAGGGCCATGGAACGGAACGCGGGCGACGGCACCAGCATCACCGCGGACAGGCTCACCAGCACGGTCACGCCGGAGAGCGCGACGGCCTTGCCCGCGGTGTCCATGGTCTCCCCCACCGCGCGGCGGGCGTCGCCGTGCCGGGCCAGCGCGGCGCGGAAGCGGACGACGAGGAAGAGGGCGTAGTCGATCCCCAGCGCCAGGGCGAACATCATGGCGAAGTTCATGGCCCAGATGGAGGTGGGCGTCAGGTGGTTGAGCAGCACCAGGGCCCCGGCGGAGGCGGCCAGCCCGGCGACGGTCAGCAGCAGTGGGAGTCCGGCGGCGACCAGTGAGCCGAAGGCGAGCACCAGGATGGCCAGCGTCACCGGCCAGGAGAGCAGTTCGGACGTCATCATCGCGTCGTGGTTGGCGGCGTTGAAGTCGCTCCACAGCACCGAGGCGCCGGTGGCGTGGACCTGGATGCCCGGTGCGGACAGGGCCGCGAGCGGTCCCTTGAGGGCGTCGGCGGCGCGCACCATGTCGTCGGCCCCGGAGCGGGCACCGGCCAGCAGGATCGCGGTGCGGCCGTCGGGGCTGACGGTGGCGCCGGGCTGCGGCGCGACCACCTCGGAGACGCGGGGGTCGGCCCTGAGCAGGTCCGTGGCCCGGTGCAGGACCTGCTGGACGGCCGGATCCGTGACCGGCCGGTCGGCGGCGACCACGACCTGCAGCGCGGTGGCGGCGTTGCCGCCGAAATGAGCCCGCGCCAGATCCCTGACCTGCACCGACGCCGACCCGTTGGCCTGCCAGCCGGCCCCGGCCAACTGCGAGGTCACCTGCGGCGCGAACGCACCCAGCCCCGCGACCAGCACCAGCCACAACACGGTGACCACGCGCAGGTTCCCCGCCGCCCACAGCCCGAGCCGCCCGAGCCTGCCGGTGCGCGCCTGCGCGGCGGCTGGTTCGTGTCGGCCCGTGTCCGTGGGCGGAGCGTCGGCGGTGGTCATGCGGCCTCCTTATTAGATACCCCGGGGGGTAATTGGTTCGAGGGGCACAACATATACCCCCACCGGTATATTTCCCGCCGGGAGACATCAGGGCCGCGAACCCGGAGCGTGCGAGCCCGGCGGGGTCGGGCAGCCGGGGGTGGCCCGTGGCGACCGGGAAGACTCGGGCGGGCCGAGCCGCGCGAGCTGCGGCGCTTCGGAGCCCCGGGTGACCACCGAGCCCCGGAGGCGGAGGCGGGCCAAGCCAACGAGGCCGGAAAGCCACGGGGACCGAAGGGACCCGGGAAAGCTCGGATGGGCCGAGCCACGCGGGCTACGGCGCCTCGAAGCCCCCGGGCGCTCGCCGGGGCAACGGATCCGGGGGGAGCCGAGCAAACGGGGCCGGAGAGCCGAAGTGGGCCCAAGGGAGCCGGAAAAGCCCGGGCGGGCCGAGCCGCGGGGCTGCGGCGCTTGGGAGTCCAGGGCGGTCGCCGGGGCCGCGGAAGCGGGGGCGCGGAAGCGGGGGCGACACGGAGCCGTACGAGTGCGATGGGCCGCGGGGCCGCCGCCGGGCCGCTCGGTCGCCGAACCCTGGGAGCCGGGCGGACGTCCCGAGGGAAAATTACCCCAGGGGGTATCCTGGCAGGGCGGGAAGCAGACCGCGCCCGCCCCAACCGCACGCTTGCCGAAGTGAGGAAGCCATGTCCTTCGACCGCACCGTCCAGGTGGACGGCGATTTCGCCGCCACCGTCGAGGCCGTCCGTGCGGCCCTCGCCGAGCAGGGGTTCGGCGTGCTGACCGAGATCGACGTCACCGCGACGCTGAAGACCAAGCTGGACGTCAAGATGGAGGACTACCTGATCCTCGGCGCCTGCAATCCGCCGCTCGCCCATCAGGCGCTGACCGCCGACCGAAGCATCGGACTGCTGCTGCCCTGCAACGTCGTCGTCCGTCGTGAGGGCGGGCACACGCTCGTCCAGGCGATGGACCCGCAGGCGATGGTCGCCATGACCGGCCTGCCGGAACTGCAGCCCGTCGCCGACGAGGCCGCCGCCCGTCTCGACGCCGCGCTGGCCTCGCTCGTCGGCCGCGCCTGAGGCGAACGGCCAGGTGGGAGGGGTCGGCGAGGCCTGCGCGGCTGGCTATCATGCCGTCCACAGCCGCACCGGGAAGTTCCAGGTGCTCCCGCGAAAGAGGTCCCCGTGCGCGCCTTCCTCCGCACCGCGCAGGCGCTCGCCCTGTTGCTCGGTTTCTACGCGCTGATCCTCGGTCTGCTGGCCGCGATCGTCGCCCTGGACATCGGCACCACCGCCGCCGCCGGCGCCCGCGGCGGCATGATCCTGGTGGAGGTCTGGGCGGTCAGCCTCGCGCTGGCGTACCCGCTGCTTCGCGGCCTGTTCATCGGCGGCGGCAACCGGCGCCGGCCGGCCGGGGTCCGGGTGCACCGGACCGAGCAGCCGCGACTGTGGCAGCGGGTCGACCACGTCGCCGCCGCGATTAACACGGTGGCCCCCGCGGAGATCTGGCTGGTGGACGACGTGCAGGCCGCGGTCTCGCAGAGCTCCTGGCTGCTGGGGCTGATCCCCGGCCGACGCCGGATGCTGCTCGGGTTGCCGCTGCTCACAGGGCTGACGACGGCCGAACTCGACGCGGTGATCGCCCACGAGCTCGGGCACTACGGCCACGGCGACACCCGCCTGGGCGGGATCGTCGCCCGTAACCGGGCCGGTCTGCAACAGGTTCTGGCCCGCTACAGCGCCGAGGAGGGCGGCTGGGGCCAGTGGATCGGCTCGCTGTTCCGTCGCTACGCCCGGTTCTGCCTGCTCAGGAGTCAGGCGTCGGCGCGACGTCAGGAGCTCGCCGCCGACGCCGCGGCGGCGAGGGTCGCCGGACGTGAGGCGACGATCAGCGCACTGCGGGCTCTCGCACCGCTCGACGAGGCTCATCAGCGCTTCGGCCGCGACTACGCCGGGATGGGCTGGGCCCTGGGCCTGCGCCCGACCGCCGAGGAGGTCGTCCCCGGCTTCCAGGCCTTTCTGCGCAGCGAAGCGTGGCGGCAGGAGCACGCCCGGCTGCTCGCCGACCCGCCGCGCCGGAAGCAGTCGCCGTACGACTCCCACCCGCCGACGGCCGAGCGCATCGCCGCGCTCCAGGCCCTGGCCGGGGTCCCCGGCCCGCGCGGCGCGGACGCCGATCCCGACGCGCGCGCCGACGCCCTGCTCGACGATCCCGTGGTCACCGCGGGCCTGGTCGTCTCCGCCCGGCCGGGCGCGGCCTCGCGCACCCAGCTGGGCTGGACGGAGCTGGCCGCCGCCGCAGGCAACGCCGAACTCGACCAGGAGTCCGCCGCGCTGCGCACCGCGGCGAAGGCGGTCCTGCGCCGCGAGGTCGACGTGCCGCTGCTGCTCGACGTGATCGACGCCGGTCGCTGGTCCGACGTCGTCGACTGGATGCCGCGCGAGGGCATGTCCCGCACCGTCACCCCGGCCGCGGGCCTCTCCATGAACGGCGCCGCCGCGTCCGACTGCCTCTACTCGATGCTGCTCGCCGCCTTCGTGGGTCAGCGGCGCGGCCGTTGGACGCTGGACTGGGAGTCCGGCCGCCGCCTCGTCCTGGACGAGGGCCTCGACGCGGCGATCGGCCCCGCCCTGGACGCCGCCTGCGCGCCGGAGGGCTCCGCCCCGCCCACGACCGCGCCGCTGCGCGAGCTGTTGCGGCTCACCGCGGCGCGGAGTTCCTGAGCGGACGTCAGGCGGGCTTGGACATCGAGAGCGCGGTCACCGTGACGACGTTGTCGCAGGTGGCGAAGATGGAGCCGTCGTCCATGCCGATCTGGTGTCCGCCCGCGCCGGGCAGGCCCAGGACGATGGTGGGGTTGGTGGCGGGCGTCGCGCCCGAGACGCAGTAGCCGTCGGCCTCGCCCTGCACCTGGACGAAGGTGAGCTTCACCCAGGCCCGACCGCCCGGGGAGAGCGGGACCGTCACGGCGGATCCCTTGTGACGCACGGTCAGCGGCTTGTTGTGGTCCGGCGCGCCCTCGCCCGCGGCCGCCACCGTGGGGAAGCCCCGCAGCGAGCAGGTGTGGGAGGAGGTGTTGGTGACGGCCACGACCACCGCGCCGGTCCCGGTGCCGTTGGGTCGGACGGTCGCCAACTTGGCGGAGCCCACGCTCACGTCGGTGATGGCGCAGTGCGGCATGGTGTCGGACGTGGTCGTGGTGGTCGTGGTGGTCGTCGTGCCCGTGCCCGAGGTGCTGGTGGGCGTGGAACTCGCCTGCGGCGACGGGGAGGTCTGGCTGTTGACCGCCACGGCGGAGCTCGTCGGCTGGGACGCACCGGCCGTCGCGGCCGGGTCGCACGCGGCGGACAGGCCGACGACGGTTCCCGCCACCATCATCGCCACGGCTCCGCGGACCAGGTCAGTGCGCTGCATTGTCTTCCCCCACACGTTCGGGCCGGAACATCCGGCGCTTCTCGCGGGAGAACACACGGTCCGGCGCGCGCCGGTTTCGCATTCCGCTCGGGTGTGACAGAACAGTGACGATCCACCAGAACCCCTGCGCATACGGACAGATCGCCGCGAGCCGCCGGACGGCGCGGACGCGGAGATGTCCTGATGCCGGGATGCCCGGGTCAGCGCCCGGCGGCGTCGGCCAGGATCGCCGTGAGGCGGGAGCGGCACTCGGCCACAAAGGCCGGAAAGGTGTGCCAGTAGTAGGAGACCCCGCTGACGCCGACCGCCACCGCCCACGCGCGGGCGCGGATCCACGTCGCGTCGTCCAGGCCCAGCGCGTCCCAGTACGCGTGCCGGGCCTGCGGCGGCAGGTCCCAGACGGCGGCGTGCTCGGCGTCGGGGGAACCGACCGAGAGCGCGCCGAAGTCGATCACCGCGCGCAGGCCGCCGTCGCGGGCGAGCAGGTTGGTGGGTTTCAGGTCGCAGTGCAGCCAGACCCGGGGGGCCGGGGAGTCGGGACGTGCGAGTCCGGCGCGCCACATCCGCTCCAGGGCGTCGACGTCGAGCTCGGCGCCGACCAGGGCGCGGCAGTCGTCCAGAGCACGGCCGACCCAGGCGTCGCAGGGCGCCAGGCTGCCGCCGCGGTACCAGCTCAGGCCGTCCGCCCGGGTCGCGCCCATCAGGTCGACGGCGTGGAGCTCGGTGACGAACGCCGCCAGATCGGCGCCGAAGGCGGGCCAGTCCGCGACGCTGTCCGGGCCCGCCTCCTCGCCGTCGATCCACCGGTACACCGACCAGACCAGCGGGAAGTCCTCGGTGGGCGTTCCCGTGTGGACGGGTTCCGGGATCGGCAGGCTCAGCCGCGGGGCGAGGCGGGGAAGCCACTCCTGCTCCTTGCGGACCGACCGCCCGTTCTCCGCCGTGCGCGGCAGCCGCACCAGCAGGTCCTCGCCCAGCCGGTACATGGTGTTGTCCGTGCCCGCGCCCGCCGGGGAGAGCCGCAGCCCGGCCCACTCGGGCCGCTGGGCCGTCAGCAGGGCGCGGACGAGTGTCTCGTCGGCGGGGATCTCGTTCTCGTGCAGCGTCACCCCGGCAGTCTCGCCGCGACGGGGACCGGTGTGCCAGCGGATTCCGCCCGGCCCGCTCAGAGGTCGGTGTCCACCAGGACGTCGGCCTGGACGTGGGCGTTGTCGTTCCAGCGGTGCAGGGCGGGGGTGCCGTGGTACCAGCCGAGCACCGACAGGGAGGCCGGGCCCAGGCGCAGCTGCCCGGCGAAGGAGACGTCCTGGCCGAGCCAACGGGCGGCGACGGCGCACAGGATGTGGCCGTGGGCGAAGACCAGCTTGTCGGCGGTGCCGGCGACGGCCCAGGCCACGACCCGGTCGGCGCGGGCGCTGACGGCGTCGAGGCTCTCGCCGCCGGGGCAGCCGTCGCGCCACAGCTGCCAGTCGGGGCGCTGCTGGTGGATCTGCGCGGTGCTGAGGCCCTCGTAGTCGCCGTAGTCGACCTCGACGAGCGCGTCCCAGTCCGCGGCCCGGTCGCCGAAGCCGACCAGTTCGCAGGTGCGGCGGGCCCGCTGGAGCGGGCTGGTGCGGACTTCGAAGTCCGGCAGGCCGTTCCAGGGTGCGGCCTGCAGGCGGGCGCCGAGCAGGCGGGCCCGGCGCTCCCCGAGCGGCAGCAGCGGCACGTCGGTGCGGCCGGTGTGCTGCCCGGTCCTGGCCCACTCGGTGAGGCCGTGGCGGACCAGGAACAGCCGGGGCTTGGCGTCCTCAGGCATCGATCTTCTCCCAGCCGCGACGCGGCGGACGCTCGGCGACCTGCCCGGCCGGGCGCGAGCGGTAGACCAGGTAGGGGCGGAAGAGGTAGAACCACGGCGCGCTGAACATGTGCACGAGCCGGGTGAACGGCACGATCGCGATCACGACCATGCCGACGACGGCGTGCACCTCGTACATGGTGGGCACGGCGTCCCACACGCCCAGGTTCGGGTGCAGGGTGAACAGGCTGCGGGCCCAAGGGCCGATGGTGGTGCGGTAGTTGTAGCCGCTGTGCAGGTTCGAGTTGGTCAGCTTGGCGTACAGGCCCAGGCAGATCTCGCCGAACAGCAGCAGGTACATCACCTTGTCGTTGACCGTGGTCGCCTTCAGCACGGGCATGTTGCTGCGGCGCCGGTACAGCAGCGTCGCCAGGCCCAGGATCGCGAGCACCCCGGCGAACGTGCCGCCGATGAGCGAGAACAGGTGGTAGGTGTGCTCGCTGATGCCGATCTTCTCGGTCCAGCTCTCCGGGACGAACAGGCCGATGAGGTGCCCGGCCAGGACGAAGAGGATGCCGTAGTGGAAGGCCGGCGAGGCCCAGTTCAGGATCCGCCGCTCGTAGACCGCCGAGGAGCGGGTGGTCCAGCCGAACTGGTCGTAGCGGTGCCGCCAGATCAGTCCGGAGACCAGGGAGAAGAAGGCGAGGTAGGGCAGCACCCCGAACAGGAAGGTGTTCATCAGCGGCCTCCGGTGGCCAGGACGGGGAGCTGGGCGAGATGCCCGTAGGGCGGCAGTTCGCCGCCGAGGCCGACGTCCTCGCGCGGCGGCCCGGAACGGGCCAGCGCCAGGGCCTGGGCGCGGTCGGCGGGACTGGGCCCCGGCAGCGTGGCGCAGACGGCGACCAGGACGTCGGCGTAGGGGGTGCCCGCCTCGGACAGCGCGAGACGCAGCAGTTCCAGGCCGGCCCGGTGTTCGCGCAGCAGCGTGTCGTCCCTGGTGCGCGCGCTGAACTCGAGGACCGCGGGCAGGAAGTCGGGCAGTTCCTCGTCGGTCGGCGCGTAGCCCGCGGCGCGGTAGGCCTGCTTGAAGGCCAGCAGCGCGGCGCCGCGGCGGCGGGTGTCGCCGTCGCTCCACCAGCTCAGGTAGAGGCTGTGCCGGTGGCCGAAGTCGAAGACCTCGGTGTACTGGTAGGCCAGCCCGGCCACGCCGGTGGCGTCGGCGTGGTCGATGAACCCGCCCAGCTGCGCGGCGGCCGGGCCGCGCACGGCGCCGACGGCGGCGCGCAGCAGCGGCAGGTCCGCGGCCAGGTCCGCGTCGGGGTAGGTCAGCAGCCAGGCGGCGGCCTGGTGGACGACGGCCGTGTCGAAGGAGGTCCGGCTCATCGGGCGTCCTCCTCACGGTCGGAGGTCTGCCGTCTGCGCAGTGCGTGGAAGGACTCGATGGTCACCATCGGCAGCTTCTTCCGCTTCGCACTGCGCGCCGAGTTCTCCCCGAACGGGCCCGAGTCGTACGGGTCGTCGGCGTCCAGATGCCCGACGCTGCATTCGGAGGGGACCGCCGACTCCTCCAGCGCCCGGGCGTCGCCGAGCGCAGCGGTCGGGATGACGTAGCGCTCCTCGTACTTGGCGACGGCCAGCAGCCGGTACATCTCCTCGACCTCGCGCGGGGTCATCGCCACCGCC
Source organism: Streptacidiphilus rugosus AM-16 (assembly GCF_000744655.1). Classification (NCBI taxonomy): domain Bacteria; kingdom Bacillati; phylum Actinomycetota; class Actinomycetes; order Kitasatosporales; family Streptomycetaceae; genus Streptacidiphilus; species Streptacidiphilus rugosus. The sequence continues at coordinate 6,992,500 of NZ_JQMJ01000004.1, forward strand.
TGGGCGACCGACGGGTCGGGCGCGTCGCCCAGGTTCACCGCCCGCATGTGGGCGCGCATCGCCGCGAGCTTCTCCAGGGCGGCGCGCACCGGGACGTCGTCGCCGGCCGTGAACAGCTCCGCCAGGTACTCCACCGGGATGCGCAGGGTGTCGATCGCGCCGAAGAGGTTGTCCGCGTCCTCGCCGTCGAAGCCGGTCTCGGTCAGCGCCTCGACCACGGGCGAGAGCGGCGGGACGTACCAGACCATGGGCATGGTCCGGAACTCCGGATGCAGCGGCAGCGCCACCTGGTACCGGCTGATCAGCGCGTGCACCGGGGAGCGGCGGGCGGCCTCGATCCAGTCGTGGGCGACGCCGTCGCGCTCGGCCGCGCGCTGCACCTCGGGGTCGTGCGGGTCCAGGAAGACGTCCAGCTGGGCCTGGTAGAGCTGCTTCTCGTCCTTGGCCGAGGCGGCGGCGGTGACCCGGTCGGCGTCGTAGAGCATCACCCCGAGGTAGCGCAGCCGCCCGACGCAGGTCTCCGAGCACACGGTCGGCAGGCCCACCTCGATGCGCGGGTAGCAGAAGGTGCACTTCTCGGCCTTGCCGGTCTTGTGGTTGAAGTAGATCTTCTTGTACGGGCAGCTGGTGACGCACTGCCGCCAGCCGCGGCACTGGTCCTGGTCGACCAGCACGATGCCGTCCTCGTCCCGCTTGTACAGCGCCCCCGAGGGGCAGGAGGCCACACAGGCCGGGTTGAGGCAGTGCTCGCAGATCCGGGGCAGGTAGAACATGAAGGTCTGCTCGAAGGCGAACTTCACCTTCTCCGCGGCCTGCTCGCGGACCTTCGCCACCAGCGGGTCGGCGTCGCCGTGCTCCGGCATGCCGCCGAGGTTGTCGTCCCAGTTGGCGCTCCAGTTGATCTCCGTCGGCCGGCCGGAGAGCAGCGAGCGCGGGGCGGCGACGGGGTAGTCGTCGCCGAGCGGGGCGTTGGTGAGGTTCTGGTAGTCGTACGTCCACGGCTCGTAGTAGTCGCCGATCTCCGGCAGCACCGGGTTGGCGAAGATCTCGGCGAGCCTCCTGATCCGGCTCCCGGCGTTCAGCGTGAGCTGCCCGCGGCGGTTCAGCCGCCAGCCGCCGCGCCACTTCCGCTGGTCCTGCCAGCGGCGCGGATAGCCCTGGCCGGGGCGGGTCTCGACGTTGTTGAACCACACGTACTCCACGCCGGAGCGGTTGGTCCAGGTCTGCTTGCAGGTCACCGAGCAGGTGTGGCAGCCGATGCACTTGTCGAGGTTCATCACCATCGCGATCTGGGCCTTCACGCGCATCAGTACCGCACCTCCTGGGAGCGGCGGCGGAGGACGGTGATCTCGTCCCGCTGGTTGCCGGTGGGCCCGAAGTAGTTGAAGCCCCAGGACAGCTGCGCGTAGCCGCCGACCAGATGGGTGGGCTTGAGGACGACCCTGGTCAGTGAGTTGTGGACGCCTCCGCGCCGCCCGCTCTTCTCGGTCCTCGGGACGTTGACGGTGCGCTCCTGGGCGTGGTGCATGTAGACCGTGCCGGCCGGCATGCGGTGCGAGACGACGGCGCGGGCGACGACGATCCCGTTGCGGTTCTCCGCCTCGATCCAATCGTTGTCACGGACCCCGATCGCGGCGGCGTCCCGGTCGCTCATCCAGATCAGCTGGCCGCCGCGGGAGAGCGAGAGCATGAACCAGTTGTCCTGGTACTCGGAGTGGATGGACCATTTGTTGTGCGGGGTCAGGTAGCGGACCGTCACCTCGTGCTGCCCGTCGGGTCCCAGCCTCGGCTCCCCGCTGTGCAGATCGTCGCCTCGCCGGCGCTCACCGAACAGCCGGTGCATGTCCAGCGGCGGCCGGTACACCGGCAGCGCCTCGCCCAGCTCGTGCACCCAGTCGTGGTCGAGGAAGAAGTGCTGGCGGCCGGTGAGCGTGTGCCAGGGCTTCAGATGCTCGGTGTTGAGCGTGAAGGCGGTGTAGCGGCGGCCGCCCGACTCGCTGCCGGACCACTCCGGGGAGGTGATCACCGGGACCGGTGCGGCCTGGGTGTCCGCGTAGCTGATCCGCTTGCCCTCGTGCTCGGCCGCCAGGTGGGCCATCTCCTGGCCGGTGCGCTCGGTCAACGTCTGGAAGCCCTGCACCGCCAGGCGACCGTTCGTGGTGCCGGAGAGCATCAGGATCGTGTCGGCGGCCTTGACGGCGGTGTCCAGCAGCGGGCGGCCGTCCGTCGGGCCGCCCTGGGCGGTGCCGTTCTTGGCGGCGAGCGCGGCGACCTCCGCGTCCGGGCGCAGCGCGATGCCCTTGGCCGGCAGGCCCAGCTTCTCGGTCAGCGGTCCCAGCGCGGCCATCTTCGCGCCGATCGCCGTGTAGTCGCGCTCCACCACGGTCAGCGTCGGCAGGGTCTTGCCCGGCACGGGCTCGCACTCGCCGCGCCGCCAGTCCAGGGCGACGCCGCCCGGCTGTGCGATCTCGCCGGGGGTGTCGTGCGCCAGCGCGGTCGCGACCAGGTCGCGCCGGGTGCCGAGATGGGTGACCGCCAGTTCGCTGAGCTTGGAGGCGATCGCATGGAAGGCGTCGAAGTCGGTACGGGCCTGCCAGGGCGGGTCGATGGCCGGGGTGAAGCAGTGCACGAAGGGGTGCATGTCCGTGCTGGACAGGTCGTGCTTCTCGTACCAGGTCGCCGCGGGGAGGGTGACGTCCGAGAGCAGTGTCGAGGAGGTCATCCGGAAGTCGAGCGACAGCAGCAGGTCGAGCTTCCCCTCGGGCGCCTCGTCGTGCCAGGTCACGTCGCGCGGCCGGACCCCCTCGTCGGCCTCGGTCGCGCGCAGGTTCGAGTGGGTGCCGAGCAGGTGCTTGCTGAAGTACTCCGCGCCCTTGCCGGAGGAGCCCAGCAGGTTGGCCCGCCACAGGGTCAGCACCCGCGGCCAGTTGGCCTCGGCGTCCGGGTCCTCGCAGGCGAAGCCGAGCGTCCCGGCCGTGAGACCGGCGACGGCCGAGGCGACAGGGTCCTCCGCGTCGCCAAGGTCCAGCGGGTTGCGGTCGAACGTCGGGTAGGAGGGCATCCAGCCCGAGCGCGCCGCCTGGGCCAGGCAGTCCGCGCCGGTCATCCCCGCGAAGCGGCCCTCCCCCAGCGGGGAGGCCAGCACGTCGGCCCGGAAGTGGTCGTAGCGCCACTGGTCGGTGTGCAGGAAGAACCAGCCAGTCCCGATCATCTGCCGGGCCGGGCGGGCCCAGTCCGCCGCTCCGGCCAGCGTCGCCCAGCCGGTGATCGGGCGGCACTTCTCCTGCCCCACGTAGTGGGCCCAGCCGCCGCCGTTGCGGCCCTGGCAGCCCGTCAGCTGCAGCAGCGCCAGGAAGGACCGGTAGATCGTCTCGGAGTGGAACCAGTGGTTGGTGCCCGCGCCCATGAGGATCATGCAGCGGCCCTTGGACTTCTCCGCGGTCCGCGCGAACTCGCGGGCGATGCGCGCGCAGGCCGTCGCGGGCACGGACGTGTGCTCCTCCTGCCAGGCCGGGGTGCCGGGCTGCGCCGCGTCCTCGTACCCGGTCGGCCACTCCCCAGGCAGCCCCTCACGGCCCACCCCGTACTGCGCCAGCAGCAGGTCGAAGACGGTGGTGACGACCGGGCCCTCCTCCCCGCCGATCCGGAAGGCGGGGACGCCGCGCCGCATCACCTCACCGCGGCCCTGGCCGTGCTCGCCGCCCTCGGTATCGAAGCGCGGCAGCAGCACCTCGACGCCCTTGGCGGCCTGGTTGCCGTGCAAGGTCAGGGCAGGCCTGATCCCCTCCAGGTCCAGGTTCCACCTGCCCTTGCCGGACTCGGTCCAGCGGAATCCCAGCGAGCCCGAGGGGACGACGGCCTGGCCGGTCCGCTCGTCCAGCACCACCGTCTTCCACTCGGCCCCCTCGCCGCGGTCGGCGATGTCGGCGGCGCGCAGGAACTTGTCCGGCACCCAGGCGCCGTCCTTGGCGGTCAGGGTGACCAGGAACGGCAGGTCGGTGAACTGCCTGACGTAGTCGTCGAAGAACGGCACCTGCCGGTCGACGAAGAACTCCTTCAGCACCACATGGCCCATGCCGATGGCCAGCGCGGCGTCGGTGCCGGGGTGCGGGTGTAGCCACTCGTCGGCGAACTTGGCGTTGTCGGCGTAGTCGGGGGCCACCACGACGACCTTCTGGCCGCGGTAGCGGGCCTCGGCCATCCAGTGGGCGTCGGGGGTCCGGGTGACCGGGACGTTGGAGCCCCACATCATCAGGTAGGCCGCGTCCCACCAGTCGCCGGACTCCGGCACGTCGGTCTGGTCGCCGAAGACCTGCGGCGAGGCGATGGGCAGGTCCGCGTACCAGTCGTAGAAGCTCAGCATCGGCGCGCCGATCAGCGCGTGGTAGCGGGCCCCGACGGCGTGCGAGACCTGCGACATGGCCGGGATCGGCGAGAAGCCCGCGATCCGGTCCGGGCCCCAGGTCTTGATGGTGTGCACCTGGGCGGCGGCGACGATCTCCACCGCGTCGTCCCAGCTCGCCCTGACCAGCCCGCCCTTGCCGCGGGCCCGCTGGTAGCGGCGGCGGCGCTCCGGGTCGCCCTGGATCTCCGCCCAGGCCAGCACCGGGTCGCCGCCGTTGCGGGCCTTGGCCTCGCGGAACATCTCCAGCAGCACGCCGCGCACGTACGGGTAGCGCACCCGGGTCGGCGAGTAGGTGTACCAGGAGAACGCGGCCCCGCGCGGGCAGCCGCGCGGCTCGTACTCGGGCCGGTCCGCGCCGACGGAGGGGTAGTCGGTGGCCTGGGTCTCCCAGGTGATGATCCCGTCCTTGACGTAGACCTTCCACCGGCACGAGCCGGTGCAGTTGACCCCGTGCGTCGAGTACACGATCTTGTCGTGACTCCACCGGTCCCGGTAGAACACGTCGCCGGCCCGGCCGCCCTCGACCTCCACCCGGTGCAGGTCCGCCGAGGGCTCCCCCTTGTGGAGGAAACGCCCGGCCTGCAGCAGCAGCGCCCCCGGCTCCGACGTGGCGTCCCGCACACTGGCCTCCTGACGACGACACCGACACCTGGTGCTTCGTCATCCAAGCCGCAGACCCGCCCCCGGTCGCCTCGCCGCACCACAACGGGTGGCAACACCACCCACCCGGCCCTTGCCACTGGCGCGGCTCCCCACACGCGACTACGGTCCGAGCCTCCGACCGCCGTTCACCGCTCCCCGCCCCGGCAGATCCCGCCGCGACGGACGGCCTCACCGGGTCGGGAGGTGCCGACCGGTCGGGCCCGCCGACGCGGATCGGTCCGGGAACCGGCCGGTCGGCTCAGCCCCAGGAAAGACCCCGGCTCCCGACGCGGAGCGGCGCGGGCCCGCCACGGGTGTCAGCCGGGCGGGTCAGCACGGGACGTCGTGGAGGCCGCGGACCAGCCCAGGTGGGCCACGCGATGCCCCCGGCGACGACGGACCGGTTCCCCGGGACGGGCGGCGCGGGGCGGCTCCGGGGCGTCAGCCGGGCGGGTCAGCGCGGGACGTCGTGGAAGGCGCGGGCCATCGGTTCGGGATGTCATGGTGGCCATGAATCAGACGGCGTCGACCGCGACCACCGAGCCCGCCGCGCCGACCGGCTGGTGGGCACGGCTGCCACCGGCCGCCGGGTCCGCCGTGATGGCGACAGGCATCGTGTCCGTCGGTCTGCACCTGGTGCACCAGGACCTCCTGTCCGAGGTGCTGCTGGTGGTGGCCGCCGCCGTCTGGGTCCTGCTCGCGGTCGCCTTCGCGCTGACCTTCCTGCGCGACCGCCGGCGCTGGGTGGCCAACGCCGACACCCCGCCCGCGCTGACCGCCGTGGCGGCGACCACCGTGCTGGGCACCCGGCTGTCGCTGTTCGGCTGGCAGACCACCGCCGCCGTCCTGCTGGCGATCGCCGCCGTGGCCTGGCCCGGCCTGCTGGCCGCCGTGCTGCGGCACTGGCAGCACCATCTGCCCGGCGTGGCGTTCCTGGTCTGCGTCGCGACCCAGGGGCTCGCGGTGCTCTCCGGCACCCTCGCCCTCGCGCACCGCGGCGACTGGCTCGTCCGGCCCTGCCTCGCCACCTTCGTCCTGGGCCTGGCCCTGTACGTCGCCGCGCTCACCCGATTCGACCTGCGCCAGGTCGACAGCGGTTCGGGCGACCAGTGGATCGCCGCCGGCGCACTGGCGATCTCCGCCCTGGCCGGCTCCAAGCTCACCTCCTGGCCGCACTGGACCGGCGCGCCCCACGCCACGCTGCGCGTCGTCACGCTGGTCCTGCTCGCCCTGAACCTGGCCTGGTACGTCGTGCTGCTGGTCGCGGAGATCCGGCACCCGAGGCTGCACTACAACATCCGCCGCTGGGCCACGGTCTTCCCGCTCGGCATGACCGCCGTCGCCACCCTGTCAACCTCCACGGCCGCGGGCGTCTCCTGGCTGCACCCGCTCGGCCAGGTCCTGCTCTGGATCGCCTGCGCCGCGTGGCTCGTGACCGCGGCCCTGCTCGCCGCCACCATGACCGGCCGCGTCAAGGACTGAGGCCCCGTCGCGGACTCAGCAGGCTCAGCCGTCCAGCCTGGCGAGCAGCAGCGCGACGTCGTCCGTCCGGTTGGCCGGAGGCAGCGTGTCCGCCAGCAGCCGGTCCGCCAGCGACTCGAGCGACTCCGGCGAACGGGGGCCCACCTGCCTCAGCACGGCCTGCAGGCGGTCGATGCCCTCGTCGATGGCGATGCCCGGGCGTTCGACGAGGCCGTCCGTGTAGAGCGCCAGCACGGACCCGGGCGCCAGGCTCAGCTCCTGCACCGGGTACCGGAACGACGGGTCGACGCCGAGCAGCACGCCACCGCCCAGATCGAGCACCTCGGTGCGGCCGTCGGGGTGACGCAGCACCGGCGGCAGGTGTCCGGCCCGTACGCCGCGCGCCCGCCCTGACGCCGGGTCGAGTTCCACCAGGCAGCAGCTGGCGAGCAGGCGCGAGTCCAGGTCGGGCAGGAGCCGGTTGAGGTGTTCGAGCACCTCGCCCGGCGGGAAGCCGCTGGCCACGAAGGCCCGGACCGCGCTGCGCAGCTGCCCCATCAGCCCGGCCGCCGCGACGCTGTGCCCCTCGACGTCGCCGACCACCAGGCACAGCCCACGGGTCGTCACGATCACGTCGTACCAGTCGCCGCCGATCTCCATGCCGAGCGTCCCGGGCAGATAGCGGGCCGTGACGCCGACGCCCTCCAGCCGGGGCAGCGCGTGCGGGAGCAGCGCCTGCTGCAGCCCCCGGGCGAGCGCGAACTCCGCGTCGTAGAGCCGGGCGCGTTCGAGCGCCTGCGCGATCAGACCGCCGAGTGCGGTCAGGACCGCGCGCTCGTCCGGGGAGAAGCGGTGCGGTTCGTCGAAGCCGAGGATGCAGCTGCCCACCGGACGCCCGGAGGCGATCAGCGGCAGGAACGCCCAGGCGCACATCTGGTCGAGCGCGATGTCGGGATAGGCGCTGGACAGTTCGTCGACCGAGGCGAAGAAGATCGGGGCGCGGGTGGCCAGCGCCTCCGCCCCCGGCACCCGGGCACGGACGGGGGTGCCCTCGAAGGCGTCCAGAAAGCCCTCGGGGTAGCCGACCTGCAGGATCAGCCGCAGTCTGTGGTCCTCGGCCAGGTAGATCGCCACCTCCTGGCCGCCGAACGCGGGGAGGATCTGCTCGGCGACGACCCCGCACACCTCGCGCACCGAGACGGCCTCCGCCAGGGTGCTCGCCAGTTGCAGCAGGTGGTAGATGACCCCGGCGCCGGGCCCGGGCGCGACCGTCTCCGTGGCGCCGCCGTCCTGCCCGTCGTGCGCGTCGGTCGCGTCCCGACCTGGTTCCCCGTCCCGTGGCCCCTCCTTGGGCCCCTTCCGTTCCGGGTGGTCGCCGGCGACCACGGTTCCCGTCATGCCGTGGGCGTCGGGGTAGAGCCTGAACGCCAGCCAGCGGTCGGGCGGCCGACGGGCCAGGAAGGCGGTCGGCTGTCGGGAGATCACCGCCGCCCGGTGCCGGTCCTCGTAGGAGGGGTCGGCCAGCCAGGGAAACGCCTCCCAGAGCCGTCGGCCGATCAGTTCCTCGCGGCGGATCCCCAGCAGCAGCTCGCTGCCGAGGTTCGCGTAGTCGACCCGGCCTTCGGGGTCGAGCGAGAAGACGCCGCGGCGCATCCGCTCCACCGCCTGCGCCGCGGCCGGCACGGTTCCGATGTCGAGCACCGCGCCGGCCAGGTGCCGTCCGGAGCGGCCGTCCCCGCCCTCGCGCACCTGTCCCCAGACCTGGACCGGGCGGGACCGCTGGGTCTCACCGGTGACCTGCAGCCGCAGGGGCCGGAAACGGCCGGTTCGGGCCGCCCGGCGCAGCGCCGTCCGCAGCCTGGACAGGTCGCCGGGCTCGATCGCGGCGGCCACCGCCAGGGTGAGGGCGTCCACCCCGAAGGCGTCGGCCGCGCCGCCTCCTGCGGTCTCGGCTCCGGTGCCTGGTCGGGTGCCTGGTCCGGAGCCCGGTCCGCTGTCCGGTCCGGTGCCTGGTCCAGTGCCGGCTCCGGTTCCGGTGCCAGCTCCGGTGCCGTTGCCGGTTCCGGCGTCGGGCGCGAGCCCGAGGATGGCCCGCACCTCGTCGTCGACCGTGAGGACGCGCGTCTCCAGGTCCAGGTCGAACAGCCCGAGCCGGATGCCGGGGTCGGGCGGCCAGGGCAGCTCGGCGACCGTGCGCCGGCCTTCCACCTGCCCGCCCTCCGCGGCCAGCAGGTCCAGTTCGGCGCCGAACCTGCGCGCGGTCCGGCGCAGATGCCTGAGCGCCGCGGCGGGCACGCCGTCCGGAGTGGCGGGCCACAGCGCGCACAGCACGCCGTAGGTCTCCTCCCGGCCGCTCACCGGCACGTACGCCGAGGCGAAGGCGTAGGGCAGGCCCACCAGCAGCTGCGGGAAGCGCCGCATGGTGTCCTCCGCTCCGGACAGGTGCACGGTCCGTCCGGACCGGTAGGCCACCGGCGCGGGCAGCACCCCCAGCACCGACAGGCGCCGGAACGGCCCGAGGACGGCCAAGGGAAGCCCGGCGATCGTGCTCAGCATGAGCGAACGCCGGTCGCGGGACCGCAGGTAGACCAGCGCGCCGTACGCGCCGCTCCCGGTGATCGCGCGCTCCACCGCGTCCGCCTGCAGATCGTCGCAGCTGCGCTCCGCACCGGGCACGTCCTTGTCCTTCCCGGCCGAGCGGTGCAGCCTCTCCGGCCCACCTAGGTGCATCTCTTCTCTGTACGCCCGCCCCTCCCACCTGTCAAGGCGAAACCGCAGGTCGCAGGCTCCGTTCAGCCTGGTGCGGAGGGGCGTCCCCTCGTCACGGCGGGCGACGGCCGGAAGCGGGTTCAAGCGGGTTCAGGTGTTCGGACGCCCGGAGGCCAGCGCTGACGAAGATCCGTTATCGTCCGCTCAGCGGCCCAACCGACCGGCGGCCCCTGCGGAGGAGAAGCCCATGACGGACAGCAGGCGCGGCACGGCGGGCCTGGCGCTGATGATCGGCGCGCTGGGCGTGGTCTTCGGCGACATCGGCACCAGTCCGATCTACACCCTGCAGACGGTGTTCAACCCGGACGACCCGCACCCCGTGCCGGTCTCCGACGCGAACGTCTACGGCGTCGTCTCGCTGGTCTTCTGGTCGGTGGTGGTCATCGTCCTGGTCACGTACGTGCTGCTGGCCATGCGCGCCGACAACGACGGCGAGGGCGGCATCATGGCGCTGATCACCCTGCTGCGCCGGTCCACCTCCGCCCGGGGCCGGAAGACCGCCGCCGTGCTGGCCGCGCTGGGGATCTTCGGCGCGGCGCTCTTCCTCGGCGACAGCATGATCACGCCGGCGATCTCGGTGCTGTCCGCGATGGAGGGGCTCAAGGTCGTGGAGCCCTCGCTGGACAGCGCGGTGGTGCCGGGCACCGCCGCCATCATCGTGGTGCTGTTCCTGGTGCAGCGGCGCGGCTCGGGGACGGTGGGCAGCCTGTTCGGGCCGGTGATGATCGCCTGGTTCGTGGTGATCGGCGCCTGCGGCGTCACCGGCATCGTCGACCACCCGCGGATCCTGCGCGCGCTCTCGCCCAGCTACGCGCTGAGCTTCCTCTTCGGGCACTTCGGCACCGCCTTCTTCGCCCTGGCGGCGGTGGTGCTGGCGGTCACCGGCGCCGAGGCGCTCTACGCCGACATGGGCCACTTCGGCCGCCCGGCGATCACCCGCGCCTGGCTGTTCCTGGTCTTCCCGGCGTGCGTGCTCAGCTACCTGGGCCAGGGCGCGCTGATCCTGGCCGACCACACGAACATCAGCAGCCCGTTCTTCCTGCTCGCGCCCGGCTGGGGACGGCTGCCGCTGGTCATCCTGGCGACCGCCGCCACCGTGATCGCCTCGCAGGCGGTGATCACCGGCGCGTACTCGGTCGCCGCGCAGGCGGCCCAGCTCGGCTACCTGCCGAGGCTCCGCATCGCGCACACCTCGGAGTCGGAACGCGGCCAGATCTACGTCCCGTGGATCAACTGGCTGCTGCTGGTCTCGGTGCTGACCCTGGTCTTCGCCTTCCGCAGTTCGGCCGCGCTCGCCTTCGCCTTCGGCATGGCCGTCACCGGCACCATCACCATCACCACGCTGCTCTTCTTCTACATCGCCCGATCCCGCTGGAACACCCCGCTGTGGCTGGTCGTCACCGGAGCGACGGTGCTGCTCACCGTGGACCTGCTGTTCGTGGCGGCGAACGTGACCAAGCTGGTCCACGGCGCGTGGCTGCCGCTGCTGATCGGCTTCACCGCGTTCACCGTGATGACGACCTGGCAGCGCGGACGGCAGCTGGTCACCGCCGAGCGGGAGCGGCAGGAGGGCCCGCTGCGGGGCTTCGTCGACCGGCTCCACTTCCGTGAGGTCCCCGCGGCGCGGGTGCCCGGCACCGCCGTCTTCCTCAACCGCGGCAACACCACGACCCCACTGGCGATGCGGGCCAACGTCGAACACAACCACGTGCGGCACGAGCAGGTCGTGATCCTCTCCCTGGAGACCGACACGGTGCCGCGCGTCCCGGCCGAGGAGCGGATCACCGTCGACAACCTCGGCTACAGCCAGGACGGGATCATCCACGTCTCCGCGCGCTTCGGCTACATGGAGACCCCCGACGTGCCGGCCGCGCTGGCGCTGCTGGATCCGGCGGCCACCGAGGGGCCGCTGGACCTGGAGAACGCCTCCTACTTCCTGTCCACGATCGAGCTGCGCCGCGGCCAGGCACCCACCATGGCGGCCTGGCGCAAGCGGCTGTTCATCGCCACCTCCCACATCACCGCCGACGCCGCGGAGTACTTCGGCCTGCCGCGCGACCGCACGGTCATCATGGGCTCCCACATCGAGGTGTAGGCGGGAGCCAGGCGTCCGCCCGAGCGGGCGAGGCGTCCGGCGGGCAGGGCGTCGGGCGGGCAGGGCGTCGGGCGGGCGGGTCGAGCGTCGGCCGGACGGGCGGAGCGTCGGGCAGCCACGGCCGTCCGGGGGTTTGTCCGAGATCCCTCCGGGGTCCGTCCGGCGTCAGGACGGCGTCAAGGTCCGCGCCGGGCGCGTACGGGACGCGTCAGGAGAGCTCCGTCCGTCCCCGCACCGACGTGCAATGGAGGCGGGCCCGGGGACGGACCGCGGGCCGGACGTGCGGAAGAAGCGTGGGCCATGACCGAGACCTCCCGAGTGATCGTCGGAGTGCGCGACCGGGTCGGCGACGCGGCGCTGCTGCACCGCGCGGCCGCGGAGGCGCGCCGGCGGAACGCGCTGTTGGTGCCCGTCCTGGCGTGGACGCCGACCGGCGGCGAGGCGCTCTACCGCAGCCATCCCTGCCCCGAGTTGGAGGACGCCTGGGAGCGCGAGGCCTGCGCCGAGCTCGACGAGCTGGTCACCGACACGTTCGGCCCGGAGGAGCCGGTCCGGGTCCACCCGGTCGTGGTCCGGGCCGCGAGCCTGCGCGACGCCGTCGCCGCGGTGGCGGTGCGCGACGGCGACACGGTCTACGCCGAGCCGTCCCACCTCTCCCTGCTGGAGCGCCTCGGCCTGCACCACCACGGCGCGGCCGCGCACGGACACCGCGTCGCCGTCGTCGGCTAGCCGCGCCCGGTCGACCTCCTCGGACCGGGGGCTCAGCCCGGATACCCGCTGCGGGTCAGCGCAGTCGCGGTACGGGCGGCCTGGTCGAAGGGCGCGATCGAGCCCGCCGCCCGGCAGAGCACGTGCGCGCCTTCGAGCAGGGCGAGCAGGGTGGTGGCCAGGTCCGTCGCCGCGGGCGTGGCGAGTCCCGCGGTGTGCAGCCGGTCGGCCAGGGCCTCGGTCCAGGAGCCGAAGGCGGTCGCGGCCACCTCACGCAGCACGACGTTCTCCGCCGACTCGCCGGAGGCGACGGTGAGCGCCGCGACCGCGCACCCGGCCCCGGCGGCGGAGGCCTCGACGACCGGGCGGACCAGCGCGAGAAAAGCCTCGACCAGGGTGGTCGGATCGTCCGCCGGAAGCGCGGCGAACCGGTCGCGGACGTCGCATCCGTTCCTGGCTGCGGCCTCGGCGACCAGCTGTCCCTTGCCGCCGGGGAAGTGATGGTAGATCGCACCGCGTGCGGCGCCGCTGTCGCGCAGCACCTCGGTGAAGGACATGCCCGCCACCCCGCGCCGCTGCAGCGCCTCGACGGTGGCGTCGATCATGCGCTCCCGGGTGTCACCCGCCATGCCCGTCCGCTCCTCGCCGTCGTTCCCGCTCCGCCACGCCTTGACTAGTACGGCCATCCTAGCCGATGGTGGAAGCATCACTAGTACGGACGTACTACCTAGTCGTCCGTCCGGAGCGAAGGGGATCCCCATGCCCATCACCGTCACCGCACCGCGCGGCGTGCTCACCCCCGAGGGCGAGCGAACCGTCCTGCCCCGCCTCACCACCGCCCTCACCGAGGCCAGCGGCCTCGCCGGGAACCCCGCCTTCCTCGCCGTCGTCGGCGGCACGGTCCACGTGCTCCCGCCCGAGTCGGTCTACGCGGGCGGCGCCAACCGTCCGGTCGTGATGGTCGAGCTGAAGCTGCCCGACGTCGGGCTGCCGACCCTGGAGTCCCGCGCCGCGTTCATCAAGGCGGCGACCGGGATCGTCGCCGAACTCACCACGCCGGGACACCGCCCGGAGGACACCTGGGTCAACATCCTCAACGCACCTGACGGCGCGTGGGGCATCGGCGGCGAGGCCCTCACCGGGGAGCGGCTGGTCGCCCTGCTCACCGCGAGCGGCAGCTGAACCGAGCGCCTCCCGCGCGGACGGCGGACGCCCCGTTCCGGGCCTCCGCCGTCCGCGCCCCGCCCCATCGACCTGCTGCCCCCGAGGCGGCCGCGGACTAGCGTGGTCCACGCGACACCGGACCGCCGCCGCGCAAGCCTGGAGCGACCATGACGGACAGCGCCGACCCGCAGGACCCCCACGACCTGCGCGCGTTCGCCGACCGCCTCCGCCAGGCGATGGAATCGGCCGACCTCGGCCTCTTCGGCGCGATGCTCCACCCGGACGTCCGCTGGGGCGGCGAGCAGGAGACCCCGGAGACCTGCCACTCCCGCTCCGACGTGCTCGCCTGGCACGGCCGCCTCCACGCCGCCGGAGTCCGGGCACACGTGCACGAGGTGATCCTCCGCCCGCACGCGGTCGTGCTGGAACTGGCCCTCACCGGTCCCTCCGCCGGCCCGCGCGGTCCACGCCCCGACCGCGTCTTCCAGGTGTTCCGCCTCACCGACGACCGGATCGCCGACATCCGCGGCTTCCCCACCCGCGACGAGGCCCTGTCCCTGGCCGACCGGCCATGGCAGCCCGCGCAGCACCGATAGCCTCCCGCCGCAACCATCTCCCCTCGACCCGGCCGCCGCCAGTCGATGCCCGAGGTGGCCACGGCGCGCGGCGCGCCCAAGCCGCCACTGGCGTTGCCCGGAGATGACCGCTCCCCGCGCTCGTGCGCGGTTTCGCCGCCCTGCTGAACCCAGCGCCTGAGAATGCCATCCACCTCACCGACTGGATCCGCCGGACACGGGAGGCCGACCTCCCCTTTGCGCACTCCTACGCCACAGGTCTGGAACGCGACCAGGCCGCGGTCACCGCAGCACTCACCCTGCCTTGGCACAACGGGCGCACCGAAGGCGTCAACCACAAGATCAAACTGATCAAACGCCAAACATACGCCCGAGCAGGCTTCCCGCTTCTCCGCCACCGCATCCTGCTCAGCTGACGCTCACGCTCCAAGCATCAACGCCTAGGAAAGTCTTTAAAGGGCCAAGGATCAGACACTCCCGGCCGGACGGACCTCTTCAACCGCCTCAGCTGAGGCAGTCATGTCGCCGATCAGGTGCTAGACGTGCAGCGCGTAGTTTTCGGATGCTCATGCGGGTACGTCCTCGATGTAGTGGTTGTCCATCAGCCGCTGGACGATCATGAGCCCGTGGGTGCCGAGGACGCTGTACCCGAAGGGCGGGTGAGAACCGGGCTGGGTTGTTCGGTCTGGAGGGCCTGCCACTGGGCTGGGGTAAGCCGGGGTGGGACCGTGCGAGGGCTGGTCAGGTACTCGAAGACGTAGGCACATGCCTCATCCTCGGCGGTGAAGCGGAGATGGTATTCGGGCTGTGCGCCCGGTCGGCGACTGCCGGTCACCCAGCATTCGTCGTATCCGTCCCAGGCGAGGAGAAAGTGGTCCGCGGGCCAGGGCTCAGTCTCCTGGGATTCCCAGGTCTCGTCGCTGTCGGGATCGAAATCGGGCACGATGACCGGGTCGGCTGGCCCGGGGTCGATCCAGTACGGCTCGAAGGTGCCGGCCACTTCCGCGGCGCGGCGCAGTTCATCGCGCGTCATCAAAGGGGCCCCCGACGCGCGTCGCTCTTCCCACTCGCGGTGCCAGCGAGCCCGCTCGGTGGCACGCTCCGGGTGCTGACGGGCGAGCTCGGTCTCCGCTTGGGCGCGCAGTTCTTCGGCGGTCTCCACCCAGCGTGCCTTCTCCTGGGTGAAGGCACTCCCGTCCGGGCGGGTCAGCTCTGCGCAGAAGTACGCGCACGCCTGCGCCTCATCGGCGAACTCGCGCAGCACGGTGGGCCAGCCGGGAACCACGTCCTGGCCGCCCTTGACGTACCAGGTACCGGTGCGTGCACTCCCGGTGAGCAGCACCGCCTCCTGCGACGCGCGGGAGCCGGCCCCCGCCGCTGGGTCGGGTCGTCCCGCGATCCGGTACCGGTGCGGATCGACGCCCGCCTTGGCGAGGGTGGCGGCCAACTGTCCTGCATCCATCCTTCGTTCCCTTGCCCTCGCTTCGGTCTGCGGCCCGTTCAATGGGCCAACCCGTCGTATTCGATCGTCCATCCCTCGCCCAGCTCCTGTCTGAGCGACGCGGCGAGCCGCGCGCCCCACTTCGTGAGCTCCTGCTTGGAGCGGACTGGTGCTGCCGGTTCCGCGGCCGGGTTGAGCGACGCCTGGACCATGTCAGCAACTGAGCGGGACCAGTCGTAGAGGTCATCGATCAGTGCCTCGCTGAGCCCGAGTCCGATCACCGGGTCGTCCGGCGCGAAGTCGCTGCGCGCGTCGAATCGCAGCGGCCAGTGTCCGTACTCGCCCAGCAGGCGGATGCTCCGCGGATGGTCGACGGCTCCGTGGGGCTGTGAGCGCCAGTGGAAGCCGCCGCAATGCCAGCAGACGAGGGTCGAGGTGCCGTGTACGGCGTCGTAGTAGTTCAGCGCCCACTGCCGTCCCAGCTCGGCGGCCAGCTTGGTGGCGAGCGCCAGGCCTTCCCGGTGGTGTGTCCGGTCAGGCCCAGCCATCCCTTCGCCCTGGGCGGGCGTGCGACGCGACCAGTCCCACAGGTCGACTGTCAGGTCGTGGGAGAGTGCGAGCTCGGGGGTGTCGAGCAGAATCTCGACACGCTGGTCCGTCGCCTTTCGCAACGGCGAACTGTCGCCGGCCTTCAGCAGAATTCTCCGCGCTGTCATCGTGTTCTCCACGCTCATGCGAGGTTTGCCCCCACCACGAAGCCATTGTCCCCGACCGTGATCGCCACATGGCGCTCCACGCCCTTGTACAAGATCTCGTAGATGGGGCGTCCCATGTCGTTGCCCTGGTAGCCGATGACCTTCCCGTCCGTGAGTGCCTGCCGGATCAGGTCCGGGACTTCCCGCAACGTGATGCCGTTATCAGCGAACTCCACGCCGTGTCGCGCGACGACGTGGATGAGGCCGGCGTTGATGTTGCCGGTCTCCAGGAACGCGAGCTGCCCTCCTGGCATCGAGGTGACCCACAGCAGGTCCTTCCGGCTGAAGGTGATCCCCAGCTTCTGCAGCTTGTCCACCAGCTTGGGGTCGACCGAGCGATCGAAGCGGGCCAGTTCGGCGGCCCGCTGGGCGATGTCGGCGTTGAGCCCTGCGGCGACGGCGCCGTTGATGTTTTTCGCGGCGAGGGCCTCCCGGACCGCGGCGAGGGCGTCTTCGAGGCCTGCGCTGGCCTGGATGGCGTCCCGAACCGCGGCCGCGACCCGGACGGACTCAAGGATCTTGTTCGCCGGTACGAAGGCGGAAGCGGCCAGCACGCAGTGGAGGCCGTTGCCGGCGAGGCACTTGGTGACGTCGCCCTTGAAGTCGTCCCACATGGCCTGCAGGATCAGGTTTTCGGCGTCGCCGAACTGGTCCTGGATGTGGTCGAAGCTGGTGGTCTGCGTGCTGGGAGGTGCCGTGTCGAGGAGGAAGGTGTCCGAGGCGGGGCAGCCGCTCGCGGTGGCCGGGGCGTTCAGGTCGGCGCAGTAGAAGAAGTCGACGGTGACCTGGTAGGTGATCGTGTAGGTCTGGGTGCACAGGCCGTTGCTGAGCCAGATGGGCTTGCAATCGCCGGTCGCTGTGGCGGTGCCCGGGGTGATCCGGGCCATGGCGAAGACGTGCGGGATGCCGGTGGCGCCGCCGTCGTCGATCGCGGTGGTGTCCTGTTGTTCTTCGGCGGTGGTGGCGGCGGCCTGGGCCTGGGCGGCCTGGTTCTCGGCGTCCTTGGCTGCTGCGGCGGCGGCTGCGGCGTCCTGGTCGGCCTGGGCGGCGTCCTGCCGTGCGGCCGTCGCTGCTGCGGCGGCGGCGGTGGCGGCTTGCTGGGCGGCGGCGGCGTCGGAGTCGGCGGCGGTTGCTGCGGCCTTCGCGGCGGTGGCGTCGCCCTGGGCTTGGTCGGCGTCGGCTTGGGCGGTGGCCTGGGCGGCGGCGGCCTGGTCGTCGTACTGCTGCGCCGCCGCGTCGGCGGCCTGGGTCTGGTCGGCGTACTGGCGGGCGCGGTCGGCGCTGGCGACGGCCTGCGCCGCCGACACGGTCGCTGCTGCTGCCTGGGTGGTGGCGTCGGCGGCCGAGGTGGCCGCGGCTTTGGCGTCCGCGCTCGCGGTGGCGGCGGAGGCCTGGGCCTGCTGCGCGGCCTGCTGGGCGGCGTTCGCGCGGGCGGCAGCGGTGGCGGCCTGCTGCTCGGCGACCGTCTTGGATGCCTGCGCGGTCAGCACCGCGAGTCCGGCCGCGCTGTCGGTGTCCTGGTAGGGGGCGCCGAGCTGGACCGCGTCATTCGCCGGTGCGGCGACCTGCAGCGCGGCATCGGAGGCGGCGGTGGCCGCCTGGGCGGTCGCGTACGCATACCCGGCCGCCGTGCTGGCTGTGGTCTGCGCCTGTGCGGCCTGGGTCCTGGAGGCGGTCGCGTCCGCATGTGCTTTCGCGGCCTGCGTTTTGGCGGTCGCGGCGTCTTGCTGTGCCGTGGCGGCCGCCGCGGCGGCGTTCTGGGAGTCGCTGATGGCCTTCGCTGCGGCCTGGTTGTCCATCGCGACGGCCTGGTCAGCGGCCGCCTTCTGCGCGGCGGCGTCCTTCGCCGCTGCACCGGCGGCATCGGCTGCCGCCTGCGCCCGCGTGGCGGCGGCGTCCGCAGCGGCAGCCTTCGACGTGGCGTCGTTCGCCGCGGTCTGCGCGCTGGTGGCTGCGGTGGTCGCGTCCGCTGCGTCCTGGTCGGCCTGGTTCGCCGCATTGCGCGCGTCGGCGGCATCCGAGTTCGACGACTCCGCGTCCGCGTAGGCATCGGCCGCCTGTGCCTTCGCCTGAAGCGCGTTCTGCTGCTGCTCGGCAGCCCACGCCTGCTGCCGGGCCGCACGGGCCGCACTGTCCTGGGCCTGGGCGGCCTGCTTGGCCGTGTTCGCGGCGGTCTCGGCCTGCTGGGCGTCCTGCTGCTTCGCGGTCGCCGTCGCGGCATCGGCCTGAGCCGTCGACGCGTCGGTGGCGGCCTGGGCCTGGTCGGTCTGGGCCTGCTGCATGTCAGAGGCCGCGTTGGCGAGCTGGGTGGCGGCGGTCTGCTGGTCGGCCTGGGCCCGTTGCGCGGCTTGCTGGGCGGTGGCTTCGCCGGCCTGCGCGGTGGCGAGCTGCGTCTTGGCGTCCGCCTCCGCCGCCGCTGCGGCCTTTGCCTGTCCGGCGGCGCCGGCTGCGGCGTCCTTGGCCTGCTGATCCGCTGCGGCTGCGGCGGCGGCGTCGAACGCGGCCTTGCTCTCGTGCGCCTGCGTGAGGGCGAGCGCCTGAAGGGTCTGTCCCTGGTCGGCGGCGGCAACGGTGGCCTGGTAGGCGGTCGTGCCGGCCTTGTGCACCGCGTCGAGCGCCGCAGCGCTCGCGGCGGTGACCTGCGCCTCCTGCAGGGCGGCGAGCAGGCCGCGCCCGCGCGGGGCGCCCTGCTGGTCGGCGATCACGTAGGCCTGCTGCTGTGCCGACTGCACCTGGGCGGCATCGGTCTGGGCGGTAGTCAGTTGCTGGGCGAGGTCCGCCAGCCGCGCCTTCGCCTCCGCTTGGGCGCCGCTCAGGCCTGCGGCGACGCTGGTGAAGGTCGCCTTGGAGGGGTAGCTGGGCGAATTGACGCCCGTGGCCCCGGTGCCGGAGTCGTCCTGGACGGCGGTGAAACGCTGGCTGGCACCGGCGTTGCAGGCCGCGACCTGGGCGTACTGCTTCACATCGGGGGTGGGCAGGTCCAGGCACAGACCGGTGCCGAGGTTCTTGACTTCGGTGCCGCCGACGGTGAGGTCCCACCTTTGGGAGGCGCTCTTGTTGCAGTTCCCGAGCTGGACAGCGGTGCCGGGTTTAGGGGTGCCGTGGGTGCCGTCCATGTCCATGCACAGGTGGGCGGCCTGGTCGGTCAGCGCCTGCGTGGTCTGGTCGTAGGTCCAGCTCTGGCCCGCCGTGCTGTTGCACGTCCACAGCCACAGCCGGGTCCCCGGAGTGTGGCTGGCGGCCGGGTCGTCCAGGCAGCGGCCCGGTGAGGCGGTGTCGTGGAAGGTGATCGGGGCGACGCCGACCTTGCCGGGCCCGGTCCAGTACTGCTGCCACGTCGCCAGCCGCCCCGCCTGCCACGAACGCCCCAGGAGCTCGCCGAGGTCCTCGGACGCCTTGGCCAAGGCGGCGGTCGCTGATTGCGACGAGGCCAGAATCGAGTCGCGCTGGGCCTGCTGCGAGGAGACTTCGTGCTGCCACTCCGTGGCGGCAGTGTCCACCACCGGCCCGAGGACGCTGTTCGGGTCGCCGGGGTTGCGCCAGTCGCAGGACGCGAAGCGGGCCTTGAGGTCCTCCACCGCGACCCGGAAATCGACACTGCCCGCAGCGGGGGCAGTAGCGGGGAAACCGCCGTCCTCCAGCAGCATCCGCGCGTCGTCCGCCGCCAGCGGATAGTCCGCAAGGTCGGAGGTCAGCACCCGCCACGCGCTCTGCTCCGCCATGCTGCCAGCGCCGCTGGTGTAGCGGGCGTTGCCGAGCGCGACCACCGCGCCCTGCGCCGCCTTGTCCGCCACCGGGATCACAGGCGCCGTCAGACCCGCCTGGTCGGGCGAATAGTCGTTCGCCACCCAGGCGTTCAACCCGACCGTATCGAAGAAGTTCGGCGCGAAGCCCCACTGCGCCTGCGTGAAGCCGGGCGGGAGGCTCATCGGAACCGACTGCTGCCACACCTGCGTGCGGCCCTGCAACCGGTGGCTGATCGCGTTCGCGCCCTGGAAGTCGCCGTCCCAGGCCTTCTGCAGCGCCGAACCTGTGGCGTCCGAGGCGACCGCGCGCAACTGCGCGGGCGAGCCGTCCAAGGCCTGCGCGGCCACGGCCTTCTCCGCCGGGCCGCCGATCCGCAGCACGGTGCCCATCACGCACTGGTCGGCGCGCAACTGCTCCGCACCGGTGACCGCGGACGTGGTGCTCGCCGTCACCGGCAACGCAGCGGCCGACGCTGGTGCGGTCGAGGCGGTCAGGGCCGCCGCGGTGGCCATGGCGGTGGCGGCAGTCATCCGCCGCCACGCCCCCCGCGCCCGGGCCGAGGCCGGGCGCACAGTCGATCTCGTCAACGTATCGATGTCTCTGTGCTGGGCGCGCGGTCCGGGCAGCCGGACACACGCACCCCGAGCCACACACCAAAACGATGAGGACACACCCCACCCGCGTATCGCGCGTCGCGTCGAGAGCCCCCCGGTTCCCCCCGGGAACACACACCCCGGAAAGGCGGTCACAGTCTCCGGACAGCATCACCGCACGTCAACGCCCCCGAACGACGGGGACCACCCCCGCCACCCGGCGCCCCACCCAGCCACCCCAAGCCTCCGCCGTACACCGACAACCAGCACCCGAGACACACATCACACCGCCGCAATCGCCGCGCGACACCGGGATCGCCGCCCAGCAAGGCGCGGGTCTGTACAGGCAGCGGTGTAACTCGGGTGGTGTGAGTTACCGGCGGCCGACGGAGAGTCGGCCGTCGGAGGCGATGTCGAAGGCCTGGAGTGCGGGCTTCCATCGCATGGTCCAGCGCTTGCGGCCCTGCCCGGTGGGGTGGTCCAGGCTCATGACGGCCATGTAGACGCACTTCAGCGCCGCGGCCTCGTTCGGGAAGTGGCCGCGAGCTCGGACGGCCTTGCGGATGCGTGCGTTCACGCTCTCGATCGCGTTGGTACCGAGTATGAAAGGCGGTGGGTGCCTGCGTCCTGTCCCCGTGGCAGGAGTCTCTCCTGGTTCTTGACGGGTTTAGTGCTGCATCCAGATCCGACGCAGCACACTGATCGCGGGCAGTTCCCGCAGCCAGGACGGGGCGTCCGGAGAGAACACCGCGGTCAGCAGGGTGAACCCGTCGGCACCGATCGTCAGGGCGTATTCGAGGCGTGGTCCGTCGCCGACCGGGAGCCGGAAGGCGTCGGCCTTGCGCTCGTAGCGGTCGAACCACCTGGTCGAGGCGATCCTGGTCAGCCATGCGGACGCGGTAACCGCGAGTGCTTCCAGGGCTGCCCGCATGGTCTCGGTGACCAACTCCAGGCGGTTGAGTGTGCGCACCGCGGCCAGGACTCGAGTGGAATCGCTGCGAGCGCGGTTGCCGTTGCCGAGCACACCGGCGTCCTTCAGCCGGGTCAGCAGGACGTCAAGCAGTCGCTCAGCGGTGTTGTCATCCAAAAGCCGTGCACGGAAGGCGCACAGCACCGAGGCGTCGAAGCCGGCGTCGGTCAACGGGAGTGACAGGGCGTACTTCCAGTCGAGCTGGGCCCGAACCGCGTCCGCAGCCTGGCGATCCGTCAAGTTTCCGCGTATTGCAGCACGCTCACCAACGCGAGCCGGCCAGGAGACAACAACCGATGCCCACGCTGCGCAAAGAGGTGGGCGAACTGCGCGTCCTCGAAGATCGGGCCCAGGCAGTCCCGGATCCGCATGGCCATAGCGCCCCCGGAAACGCCTCGCGGGCGACGCGCTTGGTGAACTCGGCAATGGCCTGCATCGTCCTTGGCCACGACGACATGGCGGGTCACCCCTCTCCCCCAAGTCCCGACGCAGGCGCGTCATCTCGCTGCCCGCGATGTGCGTGCCCCCGCTGCGCTGGCAGCGCATGCGCGAGGCGGAGCAGCGGCGCACAGCCGGCGACAATTGGGAGGCGAGCGACTACGTCTTCACCACGCGGACCAGCCGCCCGGTCGAACCGCGCAACCTGTTCCGATCCTTCGATCGGATCACGAAGGAGGAGTCGCTACCGAAGATCCGCCTGCACGACACCGGCACGGCCGCGCGACGCTACTCTCCGCCGCCGGCGTCGCCCCGCGGGACCTGATGGCCATCCTCGGGCACAGCCAGATCGCCGTCACCATGGAGATCTACGCGCACGTCGTGCAGGAGCACCAGCGTGAGGCCATGAGCCACATGGACCGGCTCTTGAAGCGGCGCCGCAAGACCGGCTGATGTCACCTGGTGATGTCACAAGCGCCCCGGACCTGTCCGGTCCGGGGCGCTTCGGTGCGTGTCTGTCCGCTGACGTGCAGCAGAGCTGAGAGCCCCCTGTCGGGTTCGAACCGACGACCCCCGCTTTACAAGAGCGGTGCTCTGGCCAGCTGAGCTAAGGAGGCGCGGTTGGCAGTGTACCGGGCGGGCGAGGTGGGTGGGGTGCGGATTTGTTGCCCGGAGGGGGCTGACAAGCGCATGGTCCGACAGGTAGCGTCACCTGAAGTTCACATTCCAACGTGGACTAGACCTCTCAGTGAACCGTGCCGCTCCGGCGGGCTGGTACGGCGTGCGGGAGGGCCAGAACCTCATACCCACCCCTTTATTTCGGATCGTCCGGCACGTTCCTGCCGGTGAAGGAGAGCAGAGCACCATGCCTACGGTGACGTTCGACAAGGCCACCCGGATCTACCCCGGTGGCGAGAAGCCCGCGGTCGACGCGCTCGACCTGGAGATCGCGGACGGCGAGTTCCTCGTGCTCGTCGGCCCCTCCGGCTGTGGCAAGTCCACCAGCCTCCGCATGCTGGCCGGTCTGGAGGACGTGAACGGCGGAGCCATCCGCATCGGTGACCGTGATGTCACCCACCTCCCGCCCAAGGACCGGAACATCGCCATGGTGTTCCAGAACTACGCGCTCTACCCGCACATGACCGTCGCCGAGAACATGGGCTTCGCCCTGAAGATCGCCGGCGTCAACAAGGCCGAGATCCGCACCAAGGTCGAAGAGGCCGCGAAGATCCTCGACCTCACCCAGTACCTGGACCGCAAGCCGAAGGCGCTCTCCGGCGGTCAGCGCCAGCGTGTCGCCATGGGCCGCGCCATCGTGCGTGAGCCGCAGGTCTTCCTCATGGACGAGCCGCTGTCCAACCTGGACGCCAAGCTCCGTGTGCAGACCCGTACGCAGATCGCCTCGCTCCAGCGCCGCCTGGGCATCACCACGGTCTACGTCACGCACGACCAGGTCGAGGCCATGACCATGGGCGACCGCGTCGCGGTGCTGAAGGACGGTCTGCTCCAGCAGGTCGACTCCCCCCGCAACATGTACGACAAGCCCGCCAACCTCTTCGTCGCCGGCTTCATCGGCTCGCCCGCGATGAACCTGATCGAGGCCCCGCTGGTCGACGGCGGCGTGCAGTTCGGCGACTCGGTCATCCCGGTCTCCCGCGAGGCGCTCGCCGAGGCCTCCGCCAACGGCGACACCACGCTGACCCTGGGCGTCCGCCCGGAGCACCTGGACGTCGTCTCCGAGGGTGACGCGGCCGCCAAGGGCGGCTCCGGCCTGGCCGTGACCGTCAACGTCGTCGAGGAGCTCGGCGCCGACGGCTACGTCTACGGCACCGCGAAGGTCGGCGGCGAGGACAAGGACCTGGTCGTCCGCGTCGGCGGCCGCGCCGTTCCGGCCCGTGGCGAGGTGCTGCACGTGGTGCCGCGCACCGACGAGCGTCACCTGTTCTCCACCAAGACGGGCGCGCGCCTCAGCGACTGAGCCGAGCCCCCGCAGAACCCGAACCCACGGCGACGCTGACGACAAGTCGACAGCGGACCCGCGGGTTCCGGAAGCCGTCCGGATCATCCGGGCGGCTTCCGGCATTCCGGGAGAATTCCGACACCATGCTCACTCATTGGAGTGACGCAATGTCGCCAAATCATTACCCCTCGCTAGCATCCCCGTTGTGAAGCAGCTAGCTCGCCGCATCGGCCGATCTCTCGCCTTCGTCCTGCCGCTCGTCCTCGTGACGACCGGCACCCTCGCAGTCGCGCGCGTCTCCTGGGCTCCGCCGGCCACCGCCGACGTCCAGTCGCTGACGGCGGCCTCCGACGCCCAGCCGCCCGCGCAGCAGGCCGCACCGGCCGCCCAGGGCGGCTCCGTGGCCCCGCAGGACGCCCTCCGTGGCCGTCTGCTGCGGGAGTTGGCCACCAGGAACCCCACCGTCGCCCTGAACGACCTGGAGCGCACCATGGACAGGGAGCCGTCCCTGCGCCAGTTCTGCTCCACGATCGCCAGGGATCTGGGCCGCGCCGCCGTGCGCAAGTACCACGGCGACGAGCACAAGGCGCTCTCCTACGCCCGCCCGGTCTGCGACGCCTCGTTCGCCGCGGGAACGCTCGCCGGCGCGAACTGACCCGCCGGCCACCGGTCGGCGGTGAGCCGTCCGCGCCCACCCGCGAACCGTGCGCGTGCCGTCTGCGGTCGTCCCCGAACGACTGCGGGCGGCCGCGGACGGTTCGCAGACGCCTCGCGAACGGTCCGCCGACGGATCGCACGCGACCGCGGAACAGCGGCCACGACCGCGGGCCGCATCGGGTGACCACCGGGTTGACGTGGGGATTGAGGCGCTCCGGATTACCCCTAGGGTGATGCCATGACCGCTGAACCGCTCATCCCCTCCGCCGGGGACTCCCCCATGGCCGCCCCGACGGTCACGCAGGCCGTGATCCTGGCCGGGGGCCAGGGCTCCCGGCTGCGCCCGTACACCGACACCCGCCCCAAGCCGATGATCGAGATCCCCGGCACGGGCATCCCGATCATCGGTCACCAGCTGCAGTGGCTGGCCGAGGAGGGCGTCACCGACGTCGTCGTCTCGTGCGGACACCTCGCGGACGTCCTGCAGGACTGGCTGAAGTCCGCCGACCTGCCGCTCAACATCGAGACCGTCGTGGAGACCGAACCGCTGGGCCGCGGCGGCGGTCTGAAGTTCGCCGCCGCCTCGCTGCCGCGCAAGGGCGAGGCCTGGTACGCCACCAACGGGGACATCTGGACCCGCTTCGCGCTCCGCGAGATGGCGGCCTTCCACACCGCCCGTGACGCGCACGCGACGCTCGCGCTGGCCCGCCCGCGCCTCCCCTGGGGCACGGTGGACGTCGACCAGTTCGGCAACATCCTCGACTTCATCGAGTCGCCGCCGTCGCCGTACCTCATCAACGCGGGTGTCTACGTCTTCTCCTCGGACTTCACCGCCATGCTGCCCGACCTCGGCGACCACGAGCGTTCGACGTTCCCGCGCCTGGCTCGTGAGCGCCGCCTTTCCGGCTACGAGCTGCCGCAGGGCGTCTACTGGCGCGCGATCGACACCGCCAAGGACCTCAACGAGGCCGCCAAGGAACTCGCCGCGGCCCGCGCGGCGGCCGAGCACTGACGCAGCGCGACACGACCGACGCACGCGAGCGGCCGCACCGCCGCCGGACGTCCGCGCCACGGCCCCACGACCGCACCGCCGCGCGAACGCCGCAGGGGACCCCGGCCGCGTGGGCCGGGGTCCCCTGTCGTCGGTCCGTTGGGCCGGTCAGCCGCCGAGGAGGCCGCCGATGACGCCCTTGCCGCCCGTGGGGGTCGGCGCCGGGGCCGGGTTGTTGGAGTGGTTCGGCGGGGCCGTGGTGCCGGAGCCGCCGGTGCCGCCGCCCGTGCCGTGGGTGGAGCCGTGGTGGCGGTGTGGCGTGCCCGACGGGGACGCGGACGCGGCGGGCTTCGACGCGGCAGGAGCCGTCGGGTGGGCGGTCGTCGGAGCCGTCCTGACCGGCGGGACCGGGACGACGCCGGTCGGCCACGCGCCCAGCGGCAGCGGCTGGGTGGGCGACGCGGTGGGCGTTCCGCTCTCGCTCGGGACGGTGGTCGTCGCGCTGATGTGGGAGTCGCGCACCGCCGCGCCGAGGACCGAGCCGGCCAGCAGCGTTCCGCCGATGACCACGGTGGCCACGACCACCCCGCGCCGCACGACGCGGCGCCGCAGCTGGGTCACCCGGGCCTGCTCGCCCAGTCGGCGCCAGGCCTCCAGGCGGAGCCAGCCGTCCAGGGAGAAGAGCGGTGCGCCGGCCAGCAGCAGCGGGCTCCAGGCGGCCAGGTAGATGATCTCCGGTGTGTCGTAGACCGGCACGGTCCGCCAGCTGACGGTGACCAGCAGGGCGAAGGCCAGCAGCATCGCCACCGCCGCGCACAGCCGCTGCCACAGGCCGAGGATGGCCAGCACGCCCACGTTGATCTGCACGAAGGCGACGGCCAGACCCGCGCCCACCGGGTGGGCCATCGCCAGCGCCAGCAGCGGCTGGGCGACGCTCCACGGGTGCAGCGCCTCCAGCCAGTGCATCATCGAGCCACGCGCGCCGCCGTTGAAGTACACCGGGTCGCACAGCTTGCTGAAGCCCGCGTAGAGCGAGAAGCAGCCGAGGAAGACGCGCAGCGGCAGCAGCACCAGGCCGAGGTCGACGCGCTTACCCGGATGCCAGGCGTGGTGCTGCGAGGCGGCGACGCCGTCCGCCACGTCCGGCAGCGGGGGCCGCCTGGCCGGCGGCTCGAAGACGCGGACGCCGTCGTAGTCCGGGTAGCCGTCGGCGTCCTCGTAGGCGTCCATCTCCTCGAAGTCCGCCAGTGACATCGGCTGGGTCGACTCCAGCTCCTCCGTGGCGGGCCCGTGACCCTGCGCGGGAACGCCTGGGACGCCCGGCACGCCAGGCCCGCTCGGCGGCACGTGGGGGACGGCGAGGTCGAGTTGGCCGGTCCAGGTGATCGGCGTGACGCGTCCGCGCCGACGCGGCGTCGCGCCGATCGTGCCGACCGCGGGGGCGACGGCGGGCAGGACCCCGGCCATCGCGCCGACCAGCACCGGCTCGCGCAGGCCGGCGCCCGCGCCGGCGTTCACGCCCGGCCCGAACGCGGCGCCGATGCGCATCGCGCCGGCGTCGATCAACGAGGCCGGGGGCGGGGTGAAGCGGACCCGGAAGCTCGCGGTGGTGGTGTTCAACCGCGCCGGGTCCGACGGCACCTTGACCGTGTTGAGCAAAGGCTCGCCGCCGTCTATCCCACCGGCGTTCGCCGCCTCGGGACGGGGACGGGTACGTGTTCTGGTGTCCACACTCCACTAACCGGCCGAAGGCCCGGAAGGACACTCCCGGTTGACAGAGTTGACGACCGCCCTCCGGCGGAGACGACGACGGACGGGGCCGACGAGGACGTCAGTCCTCCTCGACGCACCGTCCGTCGAACCGCGGAAGCGGGCCCCGACCGGCCGTTCGACGTCGCCCGCCGCCGGCCCGATGAGAGGTCCGCAGACGCCGCGTCAGCTCTCGTCGGCCTCAGTGGCCTTGGCGTCCTCGGCGGCCTCCGTGGCCTTCGCCGCCTTGGCGGCCTTCGCCTCCTTGGACGCCTTCGCGCTGCGGGCCGCCTTCTCGGCCTTCGCCGCATTCGCCCGCAGACGGGCGGCCTCGTAGAGCACGATGCCCGCCGCCACGCCGGCGTTGAGCGACTCGGCCTGACCCGGCATCGGAATACGGACCGTCAGATCGCAGGTCTCGGCAACGAGTCGGGACAGGCCCTTGCCCTCGGAGCCGATCACGACCACGACCGGGCCGGTCAGCGCGTCCAGGTCGACGACCTCGTGCTCACCGTCGGCCGCCAGGCCGACCACGAAGCAGCCGGCCTTCTGGTAGGCCTCCAGCGAGCGGGTCAGGTTGCTGGCGCGGGCGACCGGGACGCGGGCGGCCGCGCCGGAGGAGGTCTTCCACGCGCCGGCGGTCATGCCGGCCGAGCGGCGCTCGGGCACCACGACGCCGTGGCCGTCGAACGCGGCCACGGAGCGGACGACCGCACCGAGGTTGCGCGAGTCGGTGATCCCGTCCAGCGCGACGATCAGCGCGTTGTCGCGGTTGACCGAAGCCGCGGCGAGCAGGTCGTCCGGGTGCGCGTAGTCGTACGGCGGCACCTGGAGGATCAGGCCCTGGTGGTTGTGACCCTCGGCCAGGTTGTCGAGCTGCGCGCGCGGCGCCTCCTGCAGCGGGATGCCCCGCTCGGTGGCCAGCGCGAGGGCGTCGCGCACGCGGTCGTCGTTGTCGATGAACTGCAGCACGTAGAGCGCGGACGCGGGCACGCCGCCCTGCAGCGCCTCCAGCACCGAGTTGCGGCCGTAGACCAGCTCCGCACCGGACTTGCCGGTGCGGCCCTGGACGCCGCCACGCTTCATGCCGCCGCGCGCCTTCGCGTCGGCGGCACGCTTGGCGGCGGCGTTCGCGGCACGCTGCTTGGGGTGACCCTTGCGCGCCTCGGCAGGCGGCGTCGGGCCCTTGCCCTCCAGCGCCCGACGGCTGTGGCCACCCGTGCCGACCGACGCGCCCTTCTTCGATCCGGGGTTGCGACGGTTCCTGCGCTGGCTGTTGCCGGCCATGGGTGCTGTCCTGCTTCCTTCGTGTGCTACTGCGGGTTACTGCGTGAGGTCATTTGCTGAGAGTCCAGCGCGATCCGTCCGCGCGGTCCTCGATGGTGAGCCCGGCCTGGGCGAGCCGGTCCCTGATGGCGTCGGAGGTGGCCCAGTCCTTGCGCTCGCGCGCCGCCTGGCGCTGCTCCAGCAGCAGCTTGACGAGCGAGTCCACCACGCCGTGGAGGGCGTCGCCGGACCCGGCTCCCGCGGCGGCCCACTGCGGGTCGAGCGGGTCCATGCCCAGCACTCCGAGCATCGCACGGACTTCGGACAGACGCGCGACCGCGCTCTCCTTGTCGTCCGCGGCGAGCGCGGCGTTGCCCTGCCGGACGGCGGTGTGCACGATCGCCATCGCGCCGGGCACGCCGAAGTCCTCGTCCATCGCCTCGGCGAAGGCCGGCGGCACGTCGGCGGCGGGCTCGACCACCCCGTGCAGCTCGACGACGCGGTCGACGAAGCCCTCGATCCTGGCGAAGCCGGTCTCGGCCTCCCGCAGCGCCTCGGGGCTGTACTCGATGGTGGAGCGGTAGTGCGGCGTGCCGAGGTAGTAGCGCAGCACGATCGGCCGCCACTGCGTCACCATCTCGGAGACCAGCACCGAGTTGCCGAGCGACTTGCTCATCTTCTCGCCGCTGAGCGTCACCCAGGCGTTGTGCAGCCAGTAGGTGGCGAAGTCGTCGCCGTACGCCTTGGACTGGGCGATCTCGTTCTCGTGGTGCGGGAAGATCAGGTCCCGGCCGCCGCCGTGGATGTCGAAGGACCGGCCCAGGTACTTGTGCACCATCGCGGAGCACTCCAGGTGCCAGCCGGGACGCCCCTCGCCCCACGGGGTGGGCCAGCTGGGCTCGCCGGGCTTGGCGGCCTTCCACATGGCGAAGTCGCGCGGGTCGCGCTTGCCGGTCTCGCCCTCGCTCTCGGGCTGACGCAGGTTGTCCAGCTCCTGGTGCGAGAGCGCGAGGTAGTCCGGGTAGGAGGTGACGGAGAAGTAGACGTTGCCCTCGGGCGTCGCGTAGGCGTGGCCCTTGGCGATGAGCGCCTGCATCATCTCGATCATCTCGGGCACGTGGCCGGTCGCCCGCGGCTCGCCGGTGGCGGGCAGGCAGCCGAGGGCGTCGTAGCCGTCGTTGAACGCGCGCTCGTTGGCGTAGGCGATCTCCCACCAGGGCAGCCCGAACTCACGCGACTTGGCGATGATCTTGTCGTCGATGTCGGTGACGTTGCGCACGAACGTCACGTCGTAGCCGCGGTGGGCGAACCAGCGGCGCATGATGTCGAAGTTCAGCCCGGACCGGATGTGACCGATGTGCGGCGCGGCCTGGACGGTCGCTCCGCACAGGTAGATCGACACGCGGCCCGGCGTGTTCGGGACGAAGTCGAGGACCTGGCCGGAGGCGGTGTCGTGCAGGCGAATGCTCACCACACCAGGGTAGTGGGCGACGAGCGGTGCACAGAGCCGTTATCACTTCAGGGGCGCGAGGCTCTGTTGACGTGCGGCTCCGCCGCGTGGGCGCGGGCAACCACCCAAGGGGGTACCCCCGGCCGAAGGCTGGGGGAGGCCGGCCCTGCGCGCCGCGGACCCTCTGCAAGCCGGTGGCTTGCCGAGCCCGTGCGCCGGAGGCCCACATCGACGGGGTCCGGCGCCTCTCGGCAGGTGTGACGACCTGCGGGAGCGATCAGGAACGTCAGTAGACCAGCGCGGTGGCCACCGCGGTCAGGCCTTCCTGGCGGCCGGGGAAGCCGAGGCCGTCGGTCGTGGCGCCGGAGACGGAGACCGGGGCGCCGACCGTCTTCGTGAGCAGTTCCTGTGCCTCCGCGCGGCGCTTGCCGATCTTGGGAAGCGGGCCCACCAGCTGGACGGCGACGTTCCCGATCTCGAATCCCGCCTCGCGGACGATCCGCGCCGCCTCCGCCAGCAGCGTCAGGCCGGACGCCCCGGCCCACTCGGGACGGTCCGTCCCGAAGTGCGCGCCGAGGTCGCCGAGTCCGGCGGCCGAGAACAGCGCGTTGCAGGCGGCGTGGGCGACGACGTCAGCGTCGGAGTGGCCGGCCAGGCCGAAGGAGTAGCCCTCCCAGAGCAGGCCGGCGATCCACAGTTCGCGGCCGTCCGCGAAGGCGTGGGTGTCGACCCCGATGCCCGTGCGGGGCAGCCGGAAGCCGTCGGGACGGGTGGGCTCAGTACTCAACGCGGGACCTCCGGCGGGCCAGCACGGCCTCGGCCAGGACGAGGTCGAGCGGGCGGGTGACCTTGAAGGCCTCCTCGTGGCCCGGCACGACGACGACGCGGCCGCCGAAGCGCTCGACCAGACCCGCGTCGTCCGTCGCGTCGACACCCTCGGCGACGGCCTTCGCGTGGACGCGGTCGAGGATGTCACGGCGGAAGCCCTGCGGGGTCTGCACCGCGCGGAGCGTCGACCGGTCGGGGGTGGAGACCACCGGTTCGGGGGTGCCGGCCACGGACGCCGGGTTGACCTGCTTGACCGTGTCGGCGAGCGGGACCGCGGGGACGACCGCCTGGGCTCCGTCGGCGACGGTGCGCGCCACGGCGTCGACGACGTCGACGGGGACGAGCGGGCGGGCGGCGTCGTGGACGAGCACGACGTCGATGTCGGCGGGGAGCGCGGCGAGGCCGGCCCGCACGGACTCCTGCCGGGTCTCGCCGCCCGGCACCACGACGAGAGCGGCGCTCTCGCGTTCACCGAGCGCGTCGGTGAGCAGTGCTCTCACCTCGGCGACGCCGTTCGCCGGCGCCACGACGACCACCAGGCCGACGGCGCGCGAACGTGCCAGCGCGCGGACGGCGTGGACCAGGATCGGCACCCCGCCGAGCTCGCGCAGAGCCTTCGGGGCGCCGGGCCCCAGACGTTCGCCCCGCCCCGCGGCGGGAACCACTGCTGCGGCGTTCAGGTTTGGTCCCTTCAGGGATGTGGGTACGGTCAAGGCGTGCCGGGCTCAGCGCCCTTCCGTGAAGCGCCAATTGACGCCACGCCCGGCACTTGTACCCGTACCGCCTTCACGCACGCCTCAGCGCCCGGCGACGCAACCGCCAGGCGCTGGGACGAACGAAGAAACACAGTGCTGAGACAGAGACAGTTGTGACAGGAAAGTCCGCGACTCAGCGCTTTTTCAGGCCCGAAGCCATGACGGCGTCAGGCTCGGACATGCTCCGGCACTACGAGGCGAGCACCTCGTCGAGCAGCGTTTCCGCCTTGTCCTCGTTGGTGTTCTCCGCGAGCGCGAGCTCGCTCACCAGGATCTGCCGTGCCTTCGCCAGCATCCGCTTCTCGCCTGCGGACAGCCCGCGCTCGCGCTCACGTCGCCAAAGGTCGCGCACAACCTCCGCGACCTTGATAACGTCACCCGAAGCAAGCTTCTCCAGGTTCGCCTTGTAGCGGCGGGACCAGTTGGTCGGCTCTTCGGTGTACGGTGCCCGCAGCACCTCGAAGACCCGGTCCAGGCCGTCCTGGCCCACTACGTCGCGCACGCCGACGAACTCAGCGTTTTCTGCGGGCACACGCAAGGTCAGGTCGCCTTGCTGCACCTTGAGCACCAGATAGGTCTTGTCCACACCCTTGATCTGGCGAATTTCGATGGCCTCGATCAGCGCGGCCCCGTGATGGGGGTAGACCACGGTGTCGCCAACCTTGAACGTCATGTGACAGGTACCCCTTCCGTGGCTTTCCAGAGTAACACGCGCACGGCCGTATCAGAAGGGCGTTTTCGCAGGTCAGAGCTGGTTCGCAGGCTTGACAACCGGCACGATTCCATGCTGCGACCCCTGTTCGAGGGGCATTTCCCGCAGGTCGGAGCGGTTGTCCACGAACCTGCGCACACACCGTCAGGACGCAATGATCTTGCGCTCAGTGCGTTATCAAACCGTGATCTGATCTTCGGCCGGGAGGGTCTGCGGTGCCTCGCGGACGCGACACGGGCTACCCCGTGTGGAGCGGATAAGCGCCCTCGGTAATCTGAACGCGGCCAGAACCATCGAAACGTTCAAGGAGCACCCTCCGCCGTGAGCCGCACTCTTCGTCGCGGCGCGGTCGCCGCCGTCATCGTCGCGATCGCCCCCGTCCTCGCCGCCTGCTCTGCGGGGTCCAGCGCGGCGACCCTCGAGATCAAGCCCAACGTCGCCGCCACCACGCTGCAGATCCCCGGCGGCGGCCAGCTGAAGCTGAACGGCATCGCGGTCGTGACCGACGCGAACGGCAACGCGCCGGCCAACGTGGTCGCGAACATCGCGAACAACGAGAGCCAGGACGACAACCTGGTGTCGGTCACCGTCGGCACCACCGCCGCCACCCTCACCGGTAACACCAAGATCCCCCAGGGCGGCAGCATCCTGCTGAGCACCCCGGGCGTGGGGAACCCGATCGCCCAGGTCGCCACGCTGGCCGAGCCGGCCGGCGCCACCGTCCCGGTGACCTTCGGCTTCGCCAACGGCGGCCCGGTGACCATCTCGGTCCAGATCCAGCTGGGCACGGGCGACTACGCGTCCTACGCGCCCGCCACCCCGCCGCCGGCCCCGGTCGTCTCCCAGGTCGCGGCCGCCCCGGCCGGCACGTCCACCCCGAAGGCGGGCGCCGGCCACAAGGCGTCGCCGACCGCGACCCCGACGCACTGACCGGTCGGCCCTGACCGGTACGCAGTGACGAGAACGGCTGAGGCCGAACCCGTCCCGGGAGGGACGGGTTCGGCCTCAGCCTCGTTCGGGTGAATCCGGGTGAGCCCTCCGGGCAGGGAGGGCTCACCCAGGCCTGGTCACGGCTCGAACTTGTAGCCCAGCCCGCGCACGGTCACCAGGTAGCGCGGCGCGCCCGGGTCCGGCTCGATCTTCGCGCGCAGGCGCTTCACGTGGACGTCCAGCGTCTTGGTGTCGCCGACGTAGTCCGCGCCCCAGACCCGGTCGATCAGCTGCATCCGGGTGAGCACCCGGCCCGCGTTGCGGAGCAGCATCTCCAGCAGGTCGAACTCCTTGAGCGGCAGGTCCACCTTCGCGCCGTCCACGGTCACCACGTGACGGTCGACGTCCATCCTGACCGGACCGGCCTCCAGCGCGCCGGGGCCGCCGGCGGGCTCCTCCGCCTCGCCGCGGCGGCGCAGCACCGCGCGGATCCGGGCGACCAGCTCGCGGGTGGAGTACGGCTTGGTGACGTAGTCGTCCGCCCCTATCTCCAGGCCGACGACCTTGTCGATCTCGCTGTCCTTGGCGGTCACCATGATCACCGGGACGCTCGACTTGGCGCGCAGCTGGCGGCAGACCTCGGTGCCGGGCAGGCCGGGCAGCATCAGGTCGAGCAGCACCAGGTCGGCGCCGTTGCGTTCGAACTGGTCCAGCGCGTCGGGGCCGGTGGCGGCGATGGCCACCTCGAAGCCCTCCTTGCGCAGCATGTAGGACAGGGCGTCGCTGAAGGACTCCTCGTCCTCTACGACGAGCACACGGGTCACGGCATTGCCTCCGGGGCGGCGGTAAGGGTGGGAGCGGATTCGTGGTTCTGCGGGTCCTGCTCGGACAGCGCGGCCTCGTCGGACGGCGGCTCCTGGCCGACCGCCTTCCCTGCGGGCAGGCGCAGGGTGAAGGTCGATCCCTGTCCCTCGACGCTCCACACGCCCACGGTGCCGCCGTGCGAGGCGGCCACATGCTTGACGATGGAGAGTCCGAGGCCGGTCCCGCCGGTCGCACGGGAGCGGGCGGGGTCGACGCGGTAGAAGCGTTCGAAGATGCGTTCGCGGTCCTTCTCCGAGATGCCGACGCCCTGGTCGGTCACGGATATCTCGACCGAGTCCTGCTTGGTCCCCGGCAGCCTGCGGGCGGCGATGGCCACCCGCGTCCTGGCGGGGCTGTAGTTGACGGCGTTCTCGACGAGGTTGCCGAGGGCCGCGGCGAGCTGGCCGCGGTTGCCGTAGAGGTGGAGTCCGGCGATGCCGCCGGCAGCCATGGTGATCTGCTTGGCGGCGGCCTGGTGCCGGCAGCGGTCCATCGCCTCGGCCACCAGTTCGTCCACCGGGACGGGCTCGGCGTCGACCAGGCGCTCGTCGTCCTGGACCCGGGAGAGCTCGATGATCTCCTGGACCAGGCTGGTGAGCCTGGCCGACTCGATCAGCATCCGCCCGGAGAAGCGGCGCACCGCCTCCGGGTCGTCGCTGGCGTCCTGGACCGCCTCGGAGAGCAGCGACAGGGCGCCGACCGGCGTCTTCAGCTCGTGCGAGACGTTCGCCACGAAGTCGCGGCGGACCGCCTCGATGCGGCGCGCCTCGGTCAGGTCCTCGACCAGCACCAGCACCAGCCGGGAGCCGAGCGGGGCGACCCGCACGGAGACCGCGAGCACCTCGCCGCCGGCGGAGCGGCGCGGGATGTCGAGGTCGGCCTGCCGTATCTCTCCGTCCCTGCGCGTGAGTCTGGCCATGACCAGCATCGAGTCGACGGCGATCGCCCCTCCGCGGACCAGCCCGAGGGCATACGCGGCGGAGCTCGCCTTGATCACCTGATCGCTCTCGTCCAGCACGACAGCGCAGGAGCGCAACACCGACAGCACGGTGTCCACGCCCGGCGGCAGGGCCGGTTCCTCCTGCTGATCCGCGCGCTTCGAGGGCAGGTGCTCCTTCTCGCTCCAGCGGAAGGCGAGCGCGGCGGTGAGGCCGACTCCGAGCCCGACGAGCGCGCTCACGGAGGCGGCGGCCACGTTCACGTCCATATGTTCAGCCTAAGCGCACGATGATGACCTGCGGTGACCCCGCGGGAATGCGCTCAGCCGGAGGATGCCGAGAATTCACCTTGACGTCTCCGGTGGTTCACTCCTCCTGGGCGCGGGGGACGTCCGAGCGGCGCACAGTAGGTGCCGAACACCCGTCCAGGAGGATTGAGACAAGAATGCGCGACGCTTACCACGAGGAACTCGACTCCATCAGCGACGGCCTGGTGGAGCTGGCACGCCTGGCCGGGTCGGCGATGGGCCGGGCGACGACGGCACTGCTCGACGCTGATCTCGAACTGGCCGAGAGCGTGATCGCCGCCGACGAGAAGCTCGACACGCTCCACCACGACCTGGAGAACCGGGCCATCGCCCTGCTGGCCCGGCAGCAGCCGGTCGCCACCGACCTGCGCATCGTCGTCACCTCGCTGCGGATGAGCGCGGACCTGGAGCGCTCCGGCGACCTGGCCCGCCACGTGGCGAAGCTGGCCCGGCTGCGCTACCCCGAGTCGGCGGTCCCGCAGGACCTGCACCCGATCATCCTGGAGATGGGGCAGCTCGCGCAGCGCCTGATCGCCAAGGCCGGCCAGGTCATCGCGACCAAGGACGTCGACGAGGCGCTGGAGCTGGAGCGCGACGACGACCGGATGGACGAGCTGCACAAGCTGCTCTTCGCCCACCTGCTCGACGACCGCTGGCACCACGGTGTGGAGACCGCGGTCGACGTCACGCTCTGCGGCCGCTACTACGAGCGCTTCGCGGACCACGCGGTCTCCGTCGCCAAGCGCGTCGTCTTCCTGGTGACCGGCGAGCACGCGGACGACTTCGTCCCCGAGGCCGGCGACCAGTAACCGAAGGACCGCCGCCACCGGCCGCCACCGGGCCCGCACTGGCCCTCGCCGGCCGAAACGGCGCGCGGACCCGCTCACGGGCGTACGGGATGATCCCGTACGCCCGTTGACGCTCCGTACACGGGCGGTTTCACTGGGAGACAGGTCAGGCGGGCAATCGTGCCGCGCCGGCCGCGCCAGAGGAGGGCCGTACGCCATGACCCAGACTCCGACTCCGCCGTCCCCCACCCCACCCCCCGTCACCGAGGCCCCCCGACTCCCCGTACTCGCCGCCTGCGGCTGCGGCTCGGGCTGCGGCTGCGGCTGCCAGTCCGGCGCCGCCTGCAAGTGCGGCGGCTGTCGGCACTGACGCGCTGACCCACCAACACCGACCGATCACCACACCCGGACCCCCGTCCGCGCCACCCGCGCAGACGGGGCTCCGCCGTGACGTCCGCTCCTGGCTGGGCGGCTGATCACCGGCAGCCCACGCCGCCTGGAAGCGGAACGGACGCGACCGGACAGATGGACGTGCAGACATCGATGCACGCTCGCACACGGGCGTTCAGCCGGGTCGTCGAGGACCGTGCCGGCTCGGCATTGCCACGAAGGGAATCCGCAGGCCCGGCCGCCACCCGCCGCCCCAGCAGACACTCGCGAAACTGCCGCCGCGCGAGGTCGTGCCCGACTTCCTGCCACGTTGGCGAACCGCGAAGCGCATCGCCAACGTGGAGGAGCTCACCGGGGCGACGGCCATCGCGGAGAAGTAGTCAAGCGGTTCGCTTGATACCGACCCGCGGACCGAATCGCAACCTCAGACGCAGATAGATCATGTATTCGAAGAATTTTCGAGCTTCGATTCCCGACACCAAGGCTTGACAGGCGCCGTTCAATGACGGGATTATAGGCTCCCGCGCGCGCGACGCCAAACTCGCATGGCTCAACCTGGGGGGTTGCCATGAGTCAGTGCCCAAATATGTCGGAATTCAATATCACGGTGACCGCCGGGCACTATTCCACCCTTGCTGCAGTGCTCGCCGGATTTGCATTCACTGCTCTCATGTTCCTGGTCAGCAATCGTCGCGACGGCGAGCACCACAAGCATTTCGGCAATGCATACCTGGTGCTCATCGCGGCATTTCTGAGCTTGATTCTGTCGAGCCTGGGATACTCCGTCCTCGCCGGAGACCAAGAATCGAGCGGGCGGGCCTCGGTCGAGGAAGTCGTCCTCGGCATCGGGTTCGCACTCTCGGGAGTACTGGTGGTCTATGCCATCGTCCTGACCCTGGACGCGTCGGCAGCACACAGCGCCGCGGTGAGCGGCGGCACTGTCTCGAAGGAGGATGCGGTTGCCGCCTACGCCCGCAACGTTCTCGCCGTGTTCATCAATCCCCTCGCAACGCTCTATCTTTTCCTGGGCATGGGCGACTACCAGAGTGCGCGCTACGGGCCGTCGCATCCCTACGCCGAACCATTGCAGATTTACGGATGGACGCTCGTCGGACTGCAGATCATGGCCAGTGCGCTACTCTATTGGCGGTGGTACAAGAAGGCTGGCGCGTGGACTGGATCGAGGCAGGACAAGACAGTCAAACTGCTCAGTAAGACATTTCTCGCCATCACACTGCTCTCGGCGGTCGGATTCGCAATCATCGAATCCCAGTTCAGCGCCTGCGGGACACTCAGCCCTGTTATTCCTGCCGCAGTTCTCACGGTTGCAGTTCTCGCAACCGGTACTTTCACATACGTCCTGGCCCACACGCACCCGGGGTAACGCCCGGCCGGTTCACCCGGAAACAGATCGGCTCATCACCAGCGACATTCTCGCCGGTGATGAGCCCATTATTTCTGACCTACTTCTTGCCCTGGTTCTTGACCGCCTCGATCGCGGCAGCCGCGGCGGCCGGGTCGAGGTAGCGGCCGCCCGGGGTGAGCGGCTTGAAGTCGGCGTCGAGCTCGTAGACGAGCGGGATGCCGGTGGGGATGTTGAGACCGGCGATGGCCTCGTCGGAGATGCCGTCGAGGTGCTTCACCAGCGCGCGCAGCGAGTTGCCGTGGGCGGTGACCAGGACGGTGCGGCCGGCGGCCAGGTCCGGGACGATCGCGTCGTACCAGTACGGCAGCATGCGGTCGACGACGTCCTTGAGGCACTCCGTCTGCGGGCGGATGTCGGCCGGGAGCTCCGCGTAGCGGATGTCGTCGGCCTGGGAGAACTCGGCGTCGTCGGCGAGCGCGGGCGGCGGGGTGTCGTAGCTACGACGCCACAGCATGAACTGCTCCTCGCCGAACTCGGCGAGGGTCTGGGCCTTGTCCTTGCCCTGCAGCGCGCCGTAGTGGCGCTCGTTCAGGCGCCAGGAGCGGTGCACCGGGATCCAGTGGCGGTCCGCGCGGTCCAGCGCGATCTGCGCGGTGCGGATCGCCCGGCGGAGCAGGGAGGTGTGCAGAACATCGGGAAGAAGACCCTCGGACGCGAGCAGCTCGCCGCCGCGTAGAGCCTCCTTCTCGCCCTTCGCGTTCAGGTCGACGTCGACCCAGCCGGTGAAGAGGTTCTTCTCGTTCCACTGGCTCTCGCCGTGGCGGAGCAGGACAAGACGGTAGGGAGCTTCAGCCATGGCCCCGAGCCTAAACCAGTCGCTTATTCGCTGGCGCGCACGTCCATCCGACGAGTAATGTCCGGGCTGCTGATCTGACACTTACCACCCCTGGTCGGAGCCCTATGCGCACGCCTGCCCCCGCCCGTCTGCGAATTGTGCTGCGTGAGACGGTGGGCGGCCTGCCGACCACGTTCTGGTGGCTGTGGACCAGCACCCTGGTGAACCGGCTGGGCAGTTTCGTCGTCACCTTCCTCACCCTCTATCTGACGGCCACCCGCGGCTTCTCCCCGGCCGTGGCCGGGCTGGTCGTCTCCGCGTTCGGGCTCGGCGGGGTCTTCGGCGCCGTCGCCGGCGGGATCGCCGCGGACCGGATCGGGCGGCGGCCGACGCTGGTCGCCGCGCAGACACTGGCCGCCGTGTCGACGGTACTGCTCGGCTACACCCGCTCCCCGGCCCTGATCGCGCTCGTCGCCGCCCTGCTCGGGCTGACCCGCAACGCCGCACGGCCGGCCATCTCGGCGATCATGGCCGACCTGGTCCCCGGCGCCGACCGGGTCCGGGCGTTCTCGCTGAACTACTGGGCGATCAACATCGGCTTCGCGGTCTCCGCCTCCGTCGCGGGCGCGCTGGCGGCCCACGGCTTCCTGATCCTCTTCTACGGGGACGCGATCACCACGCTGCTCTGCGCGCTCGTCGTCTTCCTCCGCATCCCCGAGACCCGGCCCGAACGTGCCACCGAGGACCGGCCGACCGGCCAGGAACCGGGGCCAGGGATCGGCATGGGGACGGTCTTCCGCGACGGCCCCTACATGGGCCTGGTCGGCCTCACCTTCCTGCTGGCGATGGTCGTCGGCCTCGGCCAGGTCGCCCTGCCCGTCGTGATGGGACGCCAGGGCTACTCCGCCTCCGACTTCGGGCTCGTCGTCGCGATCAACGGCGTGCTGATCGTCTTCGGGCAGATCCCGCTCACCCGGCTGATGCGGAACCGCAGCCGCACCGGCGTGCTGATCGCCGCCGCGCTGCTGCACGGATTCGGCATGGCGTTGTGCGCCTTCGCCGGCGGAATGGGCTTCTACGCCCTGACCGTCGCCGTCTGGACCCTCGGCGAGATCCTGTGGACGCCCGCCAACCAGGCGCTGGTCGCCGAGCTCTCCCCGGTCCACGGCCGCGGGCGCTACCAGGGCGTCTTCTCGCTCGCGTGGCAGACGTCCTCGTTCCTGGCGCCGCTGGGCGCCGGCGTCATGCTGGCGTGGTGGGGCGCGGACTCCGTCTGGGGCGTCCGCGCCGCCCTCGGCCTGGTCAGCGCCGCCGGTTACGTCGTCCTGATGCGCGGCCGCGCCGGACAGCGCGCCAACATCCCGGCGGCCTCGGCCGACGAGCCCGCCCTTACCGCAGACGCCGCCCCCGCCGCCGCCGCCACGAACAATTCGGGTGCCCCCGTCGCGGCAGGCTCCTAGAGTGCCGACCATGGGACAGCGTCAGAGCAACGGCACCGCCACAAGCAACGCCTCGAACAGCGCCTCGAACGACTCCACCGCGACAGGCGCAGGCCGCACGGCGGCACGGATCGACATCCGGGTCATCACCGACGACGAGCTGCCCGCCTGGGGCCAGGCGCTCAACGCCGGGTTCATGCGCCCCAAGGGCGACGGCGACGCGGACTGGCTCCGTCAGCGCTTCGAGCTCGGCCGCGCCCTCGGTGCGTTCGACGGTGAGCGCTGCGTCGGGACCTTCCGCAGCTTCGCGAAGGAGTTGACGTTGCCCGGTGGCGCGACGGCCGTGGCGGACGCGGTCACGAACGTGACGGTCTCGGCCAGTCACCGCCGCCGCGGCCTGCTCACCCGGATGATGCGTCAGGACCTCGACGCGGCCGCCGCCCGCGGAGAGGCCTTCGCCATGCTGATCGCCGCCGAGTTCGGCATCTACGGCCGCTACGGCTTCGGTCCCGCCAGCGCCCAGCACGGCAAGCTGATCGACAAGCAGGTGGCCGGCGGCATCCGGGTTCCCGCCGAGGCGGAGGGCGGCAGCATCGAGCTGCTGACCATGGCCGAGTACGCCAAGATCGGTGCGGAGCTGCACGACCGCTTCCGCCGCACCCGTCCCGGCGCGGTCGGCCGCGACACCGCCGTCTGGCGGATCCGCAGCGGCGAGTCACCGCTCCCCGGCACCTCCTTCAAGGAGCCGCTGGTCGCCCTCTACCGCGACCCGTCCGGCACCCCGGCCGGGCTGCTCAGCTACGTGGTCTCCGACGACGAGTGGCGCAACTGGCTGCCCAAGGACGTCGTGCTCAAGGTCAAGGACTACTTCGCGGTCGACTGGCCCGCCGAGGCAGCGCTGTGGCGCTTCGCGCTGGAGATGGACTGGATCCAGCGCATCGACGTCTGGGACATCGCCCCCGACTCGCCGCTGCCGCTCGCGCTGCACAACCAGCGCGCCTGCGTCGACAACAACGACAGCACCGGGGACTTCCTGTGGGTCCGGATCCTCGACGTCCCGCAGGCCTTCTCCGCCCGCACCTACGACGCGCCGGGCCGGGTCGTCTTCGAGGTGGCCGACGCGATGGGCTACGCCGCCGGGAGCTACCAGCTCGACGTCGCCGAGGACGGGACCGGCCGCTGCACCCCGGCGGATCCGGCCGCCGAGGTCGACTTCGCGCTCGACGTCAGCGACCTGGCCGCCGTCTACTTCGGCCACCAGCCGCTGGAACGGCTGCAGGCCGCCGGGCTGCTGACAGAGCGCCGCGCCGGTGCGGTGCGCGCCGCGCAGCGCATCCTGCGCACCGACCGCGCGCCCTGGTGCCCGGACGTGTTCTGACCCGGAGATCGTCCGCCGCCACGGGAACCCGTCCGACGTCACCGGAGCCCGTCCGCCGCAAGCGGACTGCGCGCCGTCCCGGCCCGGCGGGTCCGATCCGCCGTCCAAGGCTCGGTCTCCGGCGCGCCCCGGCCCGATCCGGCCCCATCCGATCCGGCCCGGCCGCGGTCAGCCCGCGCCGGCCTCGGCGCGCAGCCGCTTCAGGGTCCGGACGTCGGCGGCGTGCCCGAAGCCGGGCGCCGCGCTGCGGTCGGGCGTCTCCAGGATCAGCGGCACCCCGCGCGTCGCGGGGTGCCGGAACAGCTCGGCGAACGCCTGCGTGCCGATGTGCCCGTCGCCGATGTTGGCGTGCCGGTCCTTGCGCGCGCCGACCACGTCCTTGGAGTCGTTGGCGTGGATCAGCCGCAGCCGGTCCGGCCCGAAGACCTCCTCCAACAGGTCGAGGGCGGCGGTGACCCCGCCCGGCGCGGCCAGGTCGTGTCCGGCGGCGAAGACGTGGCAGGTGTCCAGGCAGACGCCGAGCCTCGGGTGCCGGTCCAGCGCGTCCGCGTAGGCGGCCAGGTCCTCGATCCGCGAGCAGAGCGACTCGCCCTGACCGGCGGTCGGCTCCAGCAGCAGCCAAGGGACCTCGCCCCGCTCCTGCCCGTCCGCCGCGGCGGACGCGTCCAGCTCGTCGAGCAACGGCCGCACATCCTCCCGCACCTGCCGCATCGCCTCCGCCCGTCGACCCGCGCCGATGGCCGACCCGGTGTGCACGACCACACCGCGGGCGCCGATCGCGCCGGCGCGGTGCAGCGAGTGCCGCAGCGACTCGGCCGAGCGCTCGCGGGTGGCGGCGGTGTCCGAGCCGAAGTTGATCAGATAGGGCGCGTGGACGTACGCGGGCAGCCGCCGCTCGGCGCAGGCCTCGCGGAAGGCCGCGTCCTGGGCCGGGTTGCCGACGGGGGTGGCCCAGCCGCGCGGGTTGGCGACGAAGACCTGGACCGCCTCCGCCCCGATCTGCTCCGCGTAGGCGATCCCCGTTCCCACCAGACCCCGTGCGGCGACCGGCACATGGGCGCCGATCGGGTTCCGGCGGCGGGCGGCCTGCTCGTCTGCGTCCTGTTGGTGCACCCGTGCAGCATGCCACCCGGCACGGCGCCCGACGTCAGCCGGCCTTCTCCACCGGGATCCACAGCTCGGCCGCCGCGCCGCCGCCGTCCGGTGCCGCGCCGACCTTGAGCAGCTCGGGTCCCGGGCGGTAGCGGTAGGGGTTGGAGGGGAACCACTGGGTGAACACGTCGCGCCACAGCTCCTGCAGGGCCTGCGGGAACTCGCCCGAGTTCGCGAACACCGCCCACGTCCCCGGCGGGAGGCTGAGCACGTCCAGGTCGTCCGGCAGGGCGTCGGCGGCGGCTCCGCTCACCACGCCGTGGTAGTAGTCGACGTCGCTGCCCTCGGCCCGGTTGGGGTCGTGGAGAACGGTCGCGGAGATGACGCCCGACGGCTCCTGGTCCGACAGCGCGGCGATCCGCGCCATCGTCCCTGGCCCGATGCTCCTGATCATCTCGGCGATGCCGGGGTTGATCCCCTCGTGGACCAGCGGCACCCGGGCCGACCTCCCCACCACCCGGAACCCGTCCCGCTCCACAATGCGGTACTGCATGGTGCTACTCCCTTCGACGACGAGCCGGAAGGACATCCGCGGCTGGGCCTGCAGCGCGGCGCCGGTGCGTCGCGCCTCCCCGGGCCCGATCCCGTGCAGCGCCCGGAACGCCCGGGCGAAGGCCTCGCCCGAGCCGTAGCCGTACCGGACGGCGATGTCGAGCAGCGTCCGATCCCCGGCCAGCACCTCGGCTCCGGCCACCGTGAGCCTGCGCCGTCGGACGTACTCCGACAGCGGCACCCCCGCGAGCGCCGAGAACGTCCGCCGCAGGTGGTACTCCGAGGTGAGCGCGATCCGCGCCAACTCGGAGACGTCGACGGTTCCGTCGAGGTGGTCCTCGATGTGGTCCATCGCCCGGTTCAGATGCTCCAACAACTCCGGATCCCTTCCTTGTCCTTACGTCACCGAGCCTAGGAACCCTCCCCGGCCGACACCCGACATCCTGTGCCCGCTCCGGTCGGGTGGGCCGCGCCGCGCTCACCGCCCGCCGGTCGGCTGCGCCGGGCTCCGGTGGTAGACGCAGGCGACGCCGTCGTCCGGGTCGCCGACGGTGGCGACGAGAACGAAGCCGTGGCCGTCACGGCCGTAGTCGAGCGCGTAGCCGTCAGTGCCCAAGGTGAGCTGCACCGACGCGGGAATGTCGGTGCCGGCCAGTCCCGGGTCCTGACGCCAGCTCACCGGCCCCGTCGCCGTACGGGTCACCTGGAGGAGGTCGGGCGCGTCGTCGATGGGGAAACGTCGGACCCGGCCGGAGCCGTCCGCGGCCAGGTCCATGGTGGTGTGCGGGCAGCGGCTGTCGGCCGTCCAGTGGCCGACGAGTTGGCTCAGCCGGACCGGTTGGCTCAGCGGCTCCACCCCGACTCCCGCCAACGCGCACCCGCTCGTCGCCGCCATGACGGCGACCGGTCCGACGATCCCGACTGTCCAACGCCACACCTGGCTGCGCCCGTTCATCGTCTTCCCCTCGTTCTTCGTCGTTCGTTCGTCGTGGCCGACATCAGGCCGAGCGGCGGCCGTCCTCTGCGTCTTCACGTCCTCACAGGAGCAGCCACGCCCATCCGAGGTGCTCCGAGCCGTGTGCCCAGAGCCCCTGGTCACCGAGCGGACGGAGTGTCCTCGCCACAGCGGCCAGGTCGTCGTCGGCGCGGGCGGAGTCGGCGGAGAGGATCAGCAGGACGCCGTCGCGGCGCTCCGCGAGGCCGCGCCATCCCGCGTCCGTGGACAGCTCCCAGCTGCCCGGCCCGGTCTGTCGGCACTGCGTCACCGGGATGGTGACGATCGATCCGGTGTCGTCGGCGGAGCCGTCCATGTCGCCGTCGGAGATCACCGCCAGCGGCCCGCACGGCTGCGTCGCTGCCG
The DNA here is from genome assembly GCF_000744655.1 of Streptacidiphilus rugosus AM-16. NCBI lineage: Bacteria > Bacillati > Actinomycetota > Actinomycetes > Kitasatosporales > Streptomycetaceae > Streptacidiphilus > Streptacidiphilus rugosus. Next base: position 7,036,871 of record NZ_JQMJ01000004.1, read on the forward strand.
GGGCGACGGTGACCAGCCCGTCAGCGAAGCCGTCGATGGTGCTGTCGGCGAAGAAGACGTCGGTCCGGAGCATGTGCCGGCCGAGGTCGAAGCTCTCCTGGTGTCCCCCGGGCCAGTCGACCGTCTGCAGCAGACGCCGGTCCACGCCCGGGTGTTGGCCGCGCCACAGCGTTCCGGCCAGCCACTCCTGGCCCGCCCTGACCGGCACGACGCACAGCACGAGCAGGACCGTCGCGCCCACCGCCGTCAGCGCCGCCCGTCGGCCGATGGAGTGGAGCAGGGTGAACACGATCGGGTAAGGCAGGCAGAGCAGCAGGACCGAGAGCGCTCCGAATCCGGGGAACGACGCCCCGGCCGTGAGCACCGAGTTGAGCCCGAGCATGCCGACCCCACCGAGCAGCAGTGTCACGAAGGCCGCGCCGACGGGCCGGCTCGGCGGCTCGGCCAGGTCCTTGGCGCAGGCGGTGACGGCGAGCAGGGCGAAGACCTGGCAGCCGCCCGCGACGGCGAGGACGAACAGGGCACCGAAGGCCGCGGTCCCCCCGCCACCCGAGTACGCGTAGGCCTGCATCTCGGCGCGCACCGCGCCGATGCCGAAGGCGGAGAGGAAACCACCGCACCACACCCCCGGCAGCGTCACCCACAGCGGGTGGGTGGGCCCGGCGGTGAGTGCGATCCGGGGCCGGTAGTGGGTCAGCGTGTTCATCGTTCCCCTCCGCGGCGGCGCGGAGGGGACCCGTGGGCTCAGCCGCGCCGTAGGCGCCTGACGGTCTTCTTCGGTTGGTCGGTCTTGTCGGTCTTCTGGGTCTTCCCGGCCGTCCGGGTCTTCCCGGCCGTCTCCGCCGTCTCGACCGTCTCGGCCTCCGCGGCGGGCGACTCCGTCGCATCGGACCGTGCCGTCGCGCCGGTCGGCCTCGACGCGGTCGTCTTGCCGATGGTCGGCAGGACGAAGTCCTTGATCATGTCCACCGCGTCGCGGACCAGCGGGCGGAAGACCCGGTAGCGCGACAGGGTGACGAGCTTGGCGACGAAGGGTGAGCAGCGCTTGACGAAGGCACGGGTGCGCTCGGTGTCGTCGGTGCGGTCGAAGACCCAGTACAGGACCACGACCATGAGGTGCAGCCAGAGCAGGTCGGGCAGGAGCTCGTCCAGCTCGGGGTCGATCTTGGGCCCGAGGTCCGACCCGTCCAGCACCTCGCGGAAGAGCTGGACGGCCGTCTCGCGGGCCGGGTGGGACTCGTTGGAGAAGGGGCTGAGCGCGCTGTTCGGGTCGGCGGCCGTGCGGAAGAACTGCGCGGCGAACTCGTGGTACGGCGCCGCGCAGTCGACCCACGAGTCCAGCGCGATGCAGAGCCGCTCCGAGAAGTCCCGCTCCCCCGCCATCCGCTGCCGGGCCTCCACCAGATGCTCGTGCGTCATGCGGTCGTAGAACCCCTGGATCAGGAATTCCTTGCCCTCGTAGTAGTAGTAGGCGTTGCCGACCGAGACGCCGGCCTCCGCCGCGATCGCCCGCATGGTGGTCTTCTCGTAGCCCCGCTCCTGGAAGAGCCGCATGGCGGTCTCCAGGATCAGCGCCCGGGTGCGTTCGCTCTTCGCCTTCTTGGCACTCTCGGCCGCGCCCGCCTTCTCGGCGGGTTCGGGGGAGGTATCGGTCGGCAGATCGTCGGTCACGGGTCGAGGCTATCCGGAGCGGGGCCCGCGCCGAGCGCCGCAGGCGGAGTGCGGGTGCGGCTTCGCGGGGTTCGGTCGGGTGGCGGGGGCACCGGCCGCCCCCTGCACGGTCGGTGCCCCCGCCTCCCTTTCGCGCCGCCGGACCGGCGCGTCGCTGGCACCCGGGTCCGGCGCGCTCCACGGCACGGCTCAGGCCCGCGGGACGAGTCCGCCGGGCGGTCCGGTTCCACCGTCGGGCGGCTCGGAGACGTGCGTGATCACGTTCGGGTTCAGGCTCGGGTTCATGCTCGGGTCCATGGCGCAACAGCCCTTCACCACACGTCGCACTACTTCTTGAACGCGTTCAGTTTCGCGTCGATGCGACTGTAGCCATGTTTTTGAACGCGTTCAAGTAGCGTGGGAGGCGCGAGCGAAACCCAAGGCTCAGATCTGGATCAAGTCCGGTGTCGGCCGCTCGCACCCCGGGCACAGTGGCGATGACGCGGCGGGAACCGCCGCCGAACGGGCCCGACGGGGCCGAGCAAGGGGGACTGATGGTCAGCATGGCGCTCGTGGTGGCGGTGCCGATCGTGTTCTTCGGCGGGATTCTCGCGGTGGTGGTGACCGTGGTCCGAAGGGCCAACGGGGCGGTCCAGGGCGGAGCGGTCCGGCGGAGCGGCTCGTCGTGGCGGCCGGGAACGTCCGACGGCCTCGCCTACCTGCCCGACGCTTCCCCGTCGAGCGGCTACGCCGACAACGGGTCCACGCATCACGGGGGCCACCACCACGGCGGGCATCACGACACCGGGGGCTCGTCCTGGTCCTCCGGCTGGGACTCGGGGAGTTCGGGCGGCGGCTTCGACGGCGGTGGCGGGCACCACCACGGCTGACACGACACACACGGAGGGGCCGCGCCGACGGCGGCGCGGCCCCTCCGGCCCACGCGGGTCCTACTTCAGTTGGTACTCGTAGGGTGTCGTGGTCGCGAGCTGCGCGAAGCCGAGCCGGGCGAGGATCGGCCGGCTCTGGTCGGACGCGTCGACGAAGAGGTAGCGGTAGCCGCGCTCGACGGCGATCCGCGCCCGGTGACCGACCAGCGCACGGTAGATCCCGCGCCCGCGCCACGCCTCGACCGTGCCACCGCCCCAGAGACCGACGAAATCGGTGCCCGCGTTGAAGTCCATCCGCACGGCACAGACCGGCTCGTCCCCGGCCATCGCGACGAACGCCCGCACGCTCTCCGGCGCGCTTTCGAGCTGCGCGAGCAGCCGGACCTTGATCCGGTCGCCGACTCCGTTGTCGAAGGCCTGGTCGTGCACCCGGGCAAGCAGCTCGACGCCGGCCGCGTCGGTCACCGGCACGAACTCGACGCCCTCCGGCGCGGGCGCGGGGATCGCCGCGATCGCCGCGGCTTCCGCGACCATCAGCGCCTCGGAGTCCTCGGGCACGAAGCCCGCCGCGCTCAGCCGCGCGCCCAGATCGGCGGGACGGTCGTGGCTGTAGAGCTTCCACTCGAAGCTCTCCACGTCCCCGAGCGCGGCGTAGTCCCGTACCTGCTGCGCGATCACCGCGTCCGCGTCCTCGCCCGCGTCGACCGCCAACCCGGACCAGAGCACCCCGTTCCACATCTCCCCCGGCCCGACCTGCCGCGTCACGGCGCCCACCCGCTCCACCCGCGTCAGCGGATGATCGGGACGCGCCTCCCGGCGCATCTGGCGGTCGAAGTCGTCGAGTGCGCGCTGAGGATCCATGGACTCCAGCGGATCACGCCCACCGTGACCTGGGCAAACGAATATCCTCCCGCGCCTGGCAGCACCGGCGGCACGCTGAGAGCCGGTCAGACCCCTGTCACGCCGTCGACGCCCTCGCGGAGGAAGTCGGCGTGGCCGTTGTGGCGGGTGTACTCCAGGAGCATGTGGAGCATGACCGCTCGCAGGGTCACGTCGGACTCCCAGCGGGCGGCGTGGACCGTCAGGTCCAGCGACTCCGCCTCGCGCTCGATCCGGCGGGACTGTTCGACCTCGGCCTGCCAGGCGGCGAAGGCCTCCTCGCGCGTCGACGTGCTCGCGTCGTAGGCGACCTGGAAGTCGCCCTCCGGGGACCAGACCAGCGGGAGGTCCGTCTCCTGGTTGATCGTCCGCCGGAACCAGGCGCGCTCGACCTCCGCCATGTGCCGTACCAGGCCCAGCAGCGAGAGCGTCGACGGCGGCATGGACTGCTGCCGCAGCTGCTCGTCGGTCAGGCCGTCGCACTTCATCGCGAGTGTGGCGCGGTGGAAGTCGAGCAGGTCGCGCAGCGACTGGCGTTCGTCGCTGGTGGTGCTGGGCGAATTCCGTACTGTCGGAGTCCACTTGGAGGTCTCGTCTGTGGCCACGGCTGAAGATCCCTTCATGTTCGAGGGCGACAGACTACGTCGTGGACGCCCCACCCTCAGGGACGTCGGACCGGCTGACTATCCTCCTGCAACGGATCACAACGCGGCGCGTCCCAGGGCGCCGCCAGGAGGGGGACCTGTGTTGCATCGACGCCCTGCCCGAACGACGGCGACAGCCATCGCCGCCGCAGCCGTACTGCTCAGCGCCGCGTGCGCGTCCGGCCCCCAGGTGACCGCGGCTCCCGCCGGGGCGCCGAAAAGCGCGTCGGCGCCGGCGACCGCGCCGGCCACGCCCACAACGGCGGCCGCCACCCCGCTCGCGCAGCAGCCGCAGCAGGCGCCTCCGGCTCCGATACCGGCCCACTACGACGGGACCCGGAACGCCACGGCCGACATCAAGGCCGCGCTCGCGGCGTCCGCGAAGGACCATCGCGAGGTACTGCTCGACTTCGGCGCGAACTGGTGCCCCGACTGCGTCGCCCTCGACGCGCTCTTCCGCTCCCCCGGCGTGATGCCGCTGGTGCAGAAGAACTACCGCGTCGTCGCCATCGACGTCGGCAAGTTCGACCACAACCTCGACGTCGCGAGCGCGTACGTCAATCTCAACACCAGCGGCATCCCGGCACTGGTCGTGCTGACCGCCGACGGCAAGGTGCGCACCGCCACCAACGACGGGGCGTTCTCCAACGCGAGGACGATGGACGCCGCCCAGGTCAGCGCCTTCCTGACGCGCTGGTCCGCCGGCGACGCGCAGTGACCCTCCGTCGGACGAGGATGGTCGCGCCCCTGGTCCTGGCGGCCTCGCTGCTGGCCGCCTGCGCTTCCCCGACCGCCGGTGCGCCGCGTTCGGCCGCATCGCCCGCGTCGGCCGCATCGGCCGCATCGGCGGTCGCGGGAGCGTCGCTGGAGCTGAACGGGGTCCGGGTCGCGCTCACCCTGCACGGCCGGACGCTCACCGCCACGTTCGCGCCGGAGCGCAAGGGATTCCACCTCTACAGCGCCGCGCTGCCCGCCGGCGGGGTCGACGGCCTGGGGACGCCGACCAGGCTCGCGGTGCGGGGCAGCCTGACGGCCACCGGGCCGGCCACGGCGAATGTTCCCGTCCGCACCCTGCACCTCGACGCGCTCGGCGTGGACCTGCCCGTCTACCCCGACGGTCCGGTGACGCTCAGTCTTCCGGTCCGCAGGAACGCGGCCTCGGGCGGTGCGGAAGCGGTCGTGAGCTTCGGCGCGTGCAGTGAGACGCAGTGCCTCGCACCGGTTCTGGATCACATCGTCCCCGTCCCTTCGTCGGACTGAATCCGCTGAACCCAGGCGGCGCGGACGCTAGGCTCCCACGCCATGACCGAAGCGACCCGTACGAACGACCGGGCCGACTCCGACGAGTCGCGCTACCTCGGCATCACCCGCTCCTCCTACGACAAGGTCGCCGGCGCCTACGCCGAGCTCGTCGCCGACGCGCTCGACAGCAGGCCGCTGGACCGGGCCCTGTTCGGCGCTTTCGTGGAGATGGTCGAGACGGCGGTCAGGGTCGGCGCGGAGATCGCCGACATCGGCTGCGGCCCCGGGCACGTGACGGCGCATCTGTGCGGGCGCGGCGCGAACGCGTTCGGCCTGGACCTGTCGCCGGAGATGGTCGCGGTGGCCCGACGGCGGCATCCCGACATCCGGTTCACCGAGGGCTCGATGACGGCGCTGGACCTCGCCGACGGGAGCCTCGGTGGGGTCGTCTCCTGGTACTCGATCGTCCACACGCCGCCGACGTCGCTGCCCACGGTCTTCGCCGAGTTCCACCGCGTGCTCGCGCCCGGCGGACAGCTGATGCTCGGCTTCAAGGCCGGGGAACGTCTGCGCCACCTCGACCACGCCTACGGCCACGACCTCTCCCTCGACGTCTACTGGATGCCGCCGGACCGGATCGCCGCACTGCTGGAGGCGGCGGGCTTCACCGTCGACAGCCGCGTGATCCGCGAGCCGGGCGAGGCGGAACGCGCCGCGGGGCAGGGGCGGCAGGCCGTCCTTCTCGCTCACCGTTCCACCGAGCCGCAGGAGGGCTGAGCACCATGGAGATCTTCACCTTCGACCGGGACGAGCGGATCGTCACCGCGCACGGCAGCGTCGGCCTGCATGTGACCCGCGTCGCCTCCGGCGCCCCGGAGGACACCGGCGGGCACCCGACGTTTCTGGCCTTCCTCACGGTCGAGCCCGGGGGCACGATCGGCACGCACCCGGCCACGGGACCGCAACTCCTCCTGGTCACCGCCGGCTCGGGCTGGGTGGCCGGCGCGGACGGCGAACGCGTCCCGATCACGGCCGGCCAGGCGGTCCGCTGGGACAAGGGCGAACTCCACACCTCTGGCACGGACTCCGGCTTCTCCGCCCTCGCCCTGGACGGCCCGCACCTCACCCCCTTCGCCCCCGAAGGCCCATGACGGCCGCACCTCGGTGGCGTTGACGGTCTGGTCCGGAGCCCCGTCGACGCCGATCAACCGGGAATCAGGAGTCGGCCTCCGAGTCGCGCGCCCACTCCTCCCGCGGTCGTAGGCTCGCCAGAATCTCGTGGGCTTCGTCGCGGACTCCGGCGTCTTCGTCCGTGGCCAGCGTGCGCAACTCTTCGATCAGCCGGTCCGCGCCTTCAGTCGTCATCCAGGAGAAGGCAGTGGACGACCTCCGCAACTTCTTCGATCTCGGCCGACTTCGCTGAGCTGCCGACCAGCCTCCCCGCGGACGGACCAGGCCGGCGATTCTGCGTTCTCAATCGCCGTGCTCAGTTCTTGAGCTTCGAGGGGCACCATGCCCAGCCTGCCAGGGAAGGTGCCGATCGCCAGGCAGTTTCCGCCGGCCTCGCTGCTGCTCGACCCTGCGGGTCATGTCGTTGCTCTGTTCTGGGAGGCTACGTGGGCCCTTCGGCGTCGCCCCGACCAGATCCGCCGAGGGTCGCGATCCGTGCGCCGCAGCCTCCATCTGCCCGCTCGATCCGCAGAGCAGCGGCTTCCGGTCAAGCGACGCGCGTGCGATTGCTAGCAGCGTGCTTGCATTTGCAAGCAGGGCCGGGCACAGTGGGGGCATGGCCTCACTGAACGTCGGGTCGCTCGGCGAGTACATCCGCGAGCAGCGGCGGCATGCGCAGTATTCGCTGCGTCAGCTCGCCGACGCCGCAGGGGTGTCCAACCCTTACCTCAGTCAGATCGAGCGCGGGTTGCGCAAGCCGAGCGCGGAGATTCTGCAGCAGATCGCCAAGGCGCTGCGGATCTCGGCGGAGACGCTCTACGTGCAGGCGGGCATTCTCGAGGAGCGCGAGGAGCAGGGCCTGGAGCTGCGGGCCGCGATCCTCGCGGACCCGCTGATCGACGAGCGGCAGAAGCAGGTGCTGCTCGCCGTGTACGAGTCCTTCCTCAAGGAGAACGGCGTCCACCCCGGCGCCGCCGGACGTGCCGAGGCCACCGCAGACGAGCCGCAGATCCAGCCAGTCGACGACGAGAACCAGAAGGGGAGGACCACCCATGCCGATCGCTGATGACCTCCGCAAGACCCTGTCCGACCCCACGCCGCTCTACGCCCTCGCGGGTGCCGGGGATCTGGCCGTGGAGAAGCTGAAGACCGTCCCCGAGCTCGCCGCCTCGCTCGCCGCGGACCGGAGGGCCACGCAGGAGAAGGCCACGGCGAAGCTGACCGAGGCGCAGACGCGGCTGACCGAGGCGCAGGCCAAGGTCACCGAGGCGGTCCAGACGCTGCCGACCGACCTGAAGACGCTGCAGGAGAAGGCCCAGGGCCTGGCGCTGCAGGGTGTCGGCCGGGCGGCCGAGCTCGCGGTCAAGGCGCGCGAGGCCTACGACGAGCTGGCCGTGCGCGGCAAGGCCGTCGTGGACCGTCAGCGCCAGGACGGCGCCGACGAGGCCCAGTCCGTGATCGAGAAGAGCTCCGCGAAGGCGGACGCCTTCGCGGCCGAGCTGGACGAGCTGGCCGAGGAGATCAAGCCCGCTCCCGCCGCCGAGGCGAAGACCGAGACGAAGGCCGAGGCCCCCGCGCCGAAGCCGGCGGCCAGGAAGACCACGCCGCGCAAGCCGCGCTCGGCCGAGTAGCAGCGGGGCGCGGAACGCATCGACAACGGCTGGGGCACGTCTCGCGTGTCCCAGCCGTTGTCATGGCACGATGGGCCCGCACGGGCCGGGCCGGATCGCGTACGCGCGAGTGCGGGCGCAGGGCAACGAGGGAGTGGTGACGATGCAGCTGGCCGCCTACGGGCTGCTGACGGCAGCGTTCAGCAACGTCATGTACTGGCTGCTGATGGCGCTGACCCTGTTCAAGGTGTTCACCTTCGTCGACGCGGCCTTCCGCCGTGAGGACGCCTTCCGGGCCGCGGGCAAGCAGACCAAGCCGTTCTGGCTGATCATCCTTGGCGTGGCCGTCGGGATCGACTTCTTCCTGGGAGCGCTGTTCCTCTCCCTGATCGGGCTGGTCGCCGCGATCGTCTACATGGTCGACGTCAGGCCCGCGGTCAAGCGGGTGTCGCCCTCCCGGAAGGGCCGGAACGGGCAGAAGAAGCAGGATCACATGGGGCCGTACGGGCCCTGGTGAGCAGCAGCACCGCCACGTCGTCGGCGAGCGCGCCGCCGTTCAGGTCCTCGACCTCGGACATCGCGGTGTCGATCAACAGCTCGTCGCGCAGGCCGCCCTGCTGGTGGTCGCCGATCATGTCGATCAGCCCCTCCTGGCCGAGCCGACGCGTGCCCGCGCCTATCCGGCCCTCGATCAGGCCGTCGGTGTAGAGCATCAGCGCCCAGTCGTCGCCCAGCCGGACCTTGACCGGCGGCCAGTGGCCCGCACCGAGCAGGCCGAGCGCGGGACCGGCGTCGTCGAAGGGCAGCAGCGCGGGCGGGCCCTGGTCGCAGAGCAGCAGCGGGGCCGGGTGGCCGGCCAGGTGCAGCTCGGCGTGGTCGCCCTCGGGGCCGATGGCCAGCATGCACAGGGTCGCGAAGATCTCCTCGCTGCGGCGCTCGTGCTCCAGGACGCGCTGGAGCGTGGCGAGCAGCGCCTCACCGGTCAGACCGGCGAAGACGAGGGTGCGCCAGGCTATCCGCAGGGCGACGCCGAGCGCGGCCTCGTCCGGGCCGTGCCCGCAGACGTCGCCGATGACGACGTGCACCGTGCCGTCGGCGGTGCGGACGGCGTCGTAGAAGTCTCCGCCGAGCAGGGCGCGGCGGCGGCCGGGGCGGTAGCGGGCGTGGAAGGTCAGCCCGGAACCGTCGAGCAGCGGGGTCGGCAGCAGGTGGCGCTGCAGGCGCGCGTTCTCCTGCCCGCGGAGCTCCGCCTCGACCAGGCGGCGCTGCGACTCGTCGGCCCGCTTGCGCTCGACCGCGTAGCGGACCGCGCGGGTCAGCAGCCGGCCGTCCATCTCCTGCTTGACCAGGAAGTCCTGCGCGCCGGCGGCGACCGCGGCGGCGCCCAGCTGGACGTCGACCGTGCCCGTGACGGCGAGCACCGCCGTACGCGGCGCGCGGCGCAGCAGGGTGCGGATGTCCTCCAGGCCGCTGCTGTCGGGCAGCTCCAGGTCGAGCAGGACGCAGGCGGTGTCCGCGTCGAGCAGCGGTAGCGCCTCGGGCAGGCTGCGGGCCCAGCGGAAGGCGACCTCGGAGCCGAGCTCGGCGAGGAGGTTGCGGACGGACTCCGCTCCGGCGTCGTCGGCCTCGATGAGCAGCACGGAGAGCGGCGGCGTGGGCGCGAGGGGGACGGCGGCGGCCCGCGTCGACGGCGGCAGGGACGGCGTCGGGGCGTGGCGGGCACGGCGTGGACGGGCTGCGCGGCCGGGGCGCCGAGGGGACGGCGGAGGCCCGCGGGCGCGGTATCGGCGCACTCGCGGGATTCTGGTTCGCTGCGCTCGAAGCGGCGCCGGCGTGGGCGGACATGGGCTACCTCCCTCTCCCCGACTCGGTAACGGCTGGGCAGGTGACGTGGTGCCCATGAGACACCATGATCCTGCGACCTTCCCGTGACCGTGACGTGATCTCCACGACCTCTCCCCACCCCGTCCGGGAGGGTCGACGGCGGCTTTTCCCACCCGGGGGAACCAGAACCCGTGCGCCGCTTGGACGGTAACGCGCGTGCAGGCCACAGGGTTCACCGGATAGCGTGCGAACCGAGGAAAGGAGCCCGTGATGGAGATCACGCTCGTCCAGGGTGACATCACCAGGCAGCAGGTGGACGCCGTCGTCAACGCGGCGAACTCGTCCCTGCTGGGCGGCGGGGGCGTCGACGGGGCGATCCACCGGGCCGCGGGACCCGAGCTCCTGGCCGAGTGCCGGGCGCTGCGCGCCTCCCACTACGGCAAGGGACTGCCGACCGGCCGCGCCGTGGCGACGTCGGCGGGCCGGCTGTCGGCCCGCTGGGTGATCCACACCGTGGGCCCGGTCTACCCGCGCCCCGAGGACGGCCGGGACGAGCTCGAACGCCGGGCGGAACTGCTCGCCTCCTGCTATCGCGAATCTCTGCGGGTGGCACAGGAGTTGGGCGCCAGCACGGTGGCCCTGCCGGCGGTCTCCACCGGCGTCTACGGCTGGCCGATGGAGAGCGCGGCGCGGATCGCGCTGGGCGTCGCGGCGGAGACGGCACGCGGCGAGGGCCCGTCGGGAGGCGGGCGAAGCGAGGGGGAGGCGGGGGAAGGGGAGACCGCGGGGACCGGAGGCCGCCTGACGGAGGCACGGTTCGTGCTGTACGGGGCAGACGCCTACGGCGTCTTCGAGCGGGTGTGGCGGGAGTTGTGGCACGGACCCATGGTGGACTGAAGCACCGTCAATCCACCATAAGTATTCGATAACTCGTTCGAGTGAACTTCGCCCATGCGACTCGTCAGGACGGCCGCACCACGCCGAGGATGGGCATCGAGCCGGCGGCGGCGAGCTCCACGACGCCGCCGGGGTGCGGGGCCTCGATGATCGCCCCGTCCCCCACATACAGCGCGACATGGCTCGCGTCGCGGAAGTAGACGACGAGATCGCCCGGCTGCAGCGCCGAGACGGGCACATGACGCAGCTGGGCCCACTGCTCCTGCGAGGTCCGCGGGACGGAGACGCCTGCCGCCTGCCAGGAGCGCATCGTGAGCCCCGAGCAGTCGAAGCTGCGGGGGCCGGTGGCCCCCCAGAGATACGGCTTGCCGATCTGCGCCACGGCGTAGGCGATGGCCGCCCGCGCCGCTCCGTGCGCCTGGCGCGAAAGGGTCGACGAGCCGAGGGTGCCGCGCCAGGCCATCTGCGCGGCGAAGGCGCTCTGCGCCTGGAGCTGCTGGAGCGTGGAGAGTTCGCCGGCGGACAGGGAGGCGAGCAGTCCCTGTGCGGTGACGAGTTCGGCCTTGATCTCGGCGACGGCGCCCGCGGCGGCGGCCTGACTGCGGCTCAGCTCCTCCCACTCCGCGGTCGCCGCGTCCCCGTCGGCGGTCAACGTGGCCTGGGCCTGTTGCAGTTCCTGCAGCACGGTGGCGGCGGAGGCGCTCGCCTGCCGGGTGAGCGGGATCTGCGCGAGGTACGCGCCCGGGTCCTGAGAGAGGAAGAGCTCCATGCTCGGGCTGTCGGCGAAGGCCTGACCGGTGTACTGCGCCTGCGCCACCTGCCCCAGCTGCGCGTTCAGCGCGTCGACCTGCGCCTGGGCCGCGACGATCCGCCGGGCGAGCGCGACGATCTGCGCCTCCTGGGCGGTGATCGCCCCGGTGGCGGTGTCGTAGCGGGCGGTCGCCGACTCGGTCTGCTGGTACAGCGTGGCGATCTCCCGCTGCAAGGCGACGAGCCGCTCGCCGTGCCCGGCCGGCAGACGGGCCCCGGCGGGCACCCCTGCGGACGCGGGCGGTGCGGCGGTGGCCCCCAAGGCGATCGCGGTGACCGCGAACAGCGCGAGCCGCAGCCTGCGTCGAGAGCGTGGCACGGTGACCTCCTCGATTCTGACGATCCGTCAGATATGCTCACGGGATGCTGCCACGGATCGATGTAAACGACCAGAGCCGTGCAGAGGGAGGCGGCGTCCGCGCGGGGCGACGGCAGCGCCGGGGCGCGCAGAGCAGGAACGCGGGCGGCCGGCACCGTGCGACGTCAGGGCCGAGCGGCGCCGGCGTGGGGCGACGACAGCACGGAGCGCGCCGGGCAGATCCCGCTCATCCCGGCGCACGGCCGATATCAGCGCCGAGCAGGACGCGGGCGACCGGCGCCGGGCGGCGTCAGCGGGGGGCGACGGCGGACCAGGGGAGGGTGAGTTCGCCGAGGCGGTGCCGGGAGGGGGTGTCGGCCAGCGGCCAGGAGGAGGCGAGTGACCGGGTGGTGGCGAGCCAGCGCTGACGTACCCCGAAGTCCGCGTACGGGGCGGCCGCGGCCCAGGCGCGGTCCAGGTCGCGCAGCAGCGCGTGCACCCGCTCGCCGGGCACGTTGCGGTGGATCAGCGCCTTCGGCAGCCGCTCCGCCAGCTCGGAGGGGCGCTCCAGCGTGGCCAGATGCGCGGCGAGCGTCAGGGTCCTGGGGCCCTCGGGACCGAGGGCGACCCAGGCCTGGCGGCGGCCGATCTCGTCGCAGGTGCCCTCCACCAGCAGCCCGTCCGGGGCGAGCCGGGCGCACAGGCGCGCCCAGGCGTCCGCCACCTGGTCCTCGTCGTACTGCCGCAGCACGTTCGCGGCGCGGATCAGCAGCGGCCGCTCACCCCCGTCCAGCGGCACCTCGAAGCCGCCGCGGCGGAAGGTGAGCGCGGGCGGCCGCGCCACCCGCTGCGCGAGGGCGACCCGCTCGGGCTCGATCTCGATGCCGACCATCCGGACGTCGACCCGTACCGCCCGCAGGCGCTCGAACAGCTCCACCGCTGTCCACGGCGCAGCGCCGTAGCCGAGATCGACGGCCACCGGCGCGGCCTGCGCGCGGCGCAGCGCGGGGGCGAGCGCATGGGCGATCCAGCGGTCCTGGCGGCGCAGCCGGTTCGGGTTGGTGGTGCCCCGGGTGACCGCTCCCACCGGTTTCGCTGCCGCGGATCTCATGTCACGCAGCGTACGCGGCACGTCGTCCGTCGGGCACGCCAGGTAATCTGGAGAAGAGGACGAGGGCGGGAATCGCTGGGCTTTCACTCCTGTTGCACCAGTGTTGAAGCCACTGGCAGGACGACCCAGGACCGGAAAGAGGACGAGCGGTGACCCATCAGCCCGCCCGCGTCGCCATGCTGAGCGTGCACACCTCCCCGCTGCATCAACCCGGAACGGGCGATGCCGGCGGCATGAACGTCTACATCGTCGAACTCTCCAAGCGCCTGGCCGAGCTGGGCACCGAGGTCGAGATCTTCACCCGGGCCACCGGGTCCGAGCTGCCGCCGATGGTCGAACTGGCCCCCGGCGTGCTGGTGAGACACGTCACAGCCGGCCCTTACGAGGGCCTGCTCAAGGAGGACCTGCCCGCGCAGCTCTGCGCCTTCACGCACTCGGTGCTGCGCACCGAGGCAGGTCACCGTCCGGGCCACTACGACGTGGTCCACTCCCACTACTGGCTCTCCGGTCAGGTCGGCTGGCTCGCCGCGGACCGCTGGGGCGTGCCGCTGGTCCACACCATGCACACCATGGCCAAGGTCAAGAACGCCTCGCTGGCGGCCGGGGACGCGGCGGAGCCCGCCGCGCGGATCATCGGCGAGTCCCAGGTGGTCGACGCCGCGGACCGGCTGATCGCGAACACCGAGGAGGAGGCGGAGCAGCTCGCCGCGCACTACGGCGCCCGCCCCGACCAGCTCTCCGTCGTGCATCCGGGCGTGAACCTGGAGGTCTTCCGGCCCGCCACGGCCTCCCCCACCGGCCCGGTCGGCGACGCGGTGAGCCGCATCCGGGCCCGGCTGGGCCTGCCGACGGACGCGGTCGTCCTGCTCTTCGCGGGGCGAATACAGCCGCTGAAGGCCCCCGACGTCCTGGTCCGCGCGGTCGCCCACCTGCTGGACGAGGCCCCTGAGCTGCGGGAACGCCTGGTCGTTCCGATCGTGGGCGGCCCCAGCGGCAGCGGCATGGCCCGTCCCGAGAGCCTGCACAAGCTCGCCGCGCAGCTCGGCGTCTGCGACGTGATCCGTTTCCAGCCGCCGGTCGGGCAGGCGGAGCTCGCCGACTGGTACCGCGCGGCGACGGCGCTGGTGATGCCCTCCTACAGCGAGTCCTTCGGCCTGGTGGCGCTGGAGGCGCAGGCCTGCGGCACGCCGGTCGTCGCGGCGGCGGTCGGCGGCCTGCCCGTCGCGGTACGCGACGGCGAGACGGGCTTCCTGGTCCAGGGCCACGACCCCCGCGCGTGGGCGCGGGTGCTGCGCCGCTTCGTGGACAACCCCGAGCTGGGCGCCCGGATGGGCGCGGCGGCGGCCGACCATGCGCGGGCCTTCGGCTGGGGCACGGCGGCGCGGGCGACGGCGGACGTCTACGCGGACACGATCGCCCGCGCCCGCTTCGCGCTCGGCCCGCAGGGCGCGCACGGCGCACCCGGCGCGCCCGGCGTCCACGACCTGTCGGCGGCTACGGCACGGTAACGTGCCAGCCATGGGCGAAGAGATCACGCGCACGCGAGTGGCGGAGGTGCTGACGGCGGCGCTGGAGGAGTCCGGCGTCGCCTGGGAGCAGCCTTCGGGCGACCCCTGGACGTTCGTGGCGACTCTGCCGGGGACGCGGAAGCTGGCGACGAACTGTTCGCTGCGCGTGGGCGAGCAGACGCTCTCGATCAACGCGTTCGTGGTGCGCCGGCCGGACGAGAACTTCGAGGCGGTCTACCGCTGGCTGCTGGAGCGCAACACCCGTATGTACGGGCTCTCCTACGCGCTGGACCGGCTGGGCGACGTCTACCTGGTCGGCCGGCTCCCGCTGGCGGCGGTGACGCCGACGGAGATCGACCGACTGCTGGGCACGGTCCTGGAGAACGCGGACGAGCCGTTCAACCAGTTGCTGGAACTGGGCTTTGCGACGGCGATCAAACGCGAGTGGGACTGGCGCACGAAGCGCGGCGAGTCCACGCGGAATCTGGAGGCCTTCGGCCGCATCACCGGCGCCGGCGCCTGACCCTCTCGACGTCGACCAACCACGCACGGCCCCCAGGGGCGCGAGGAACTGCGCGAGCAACCACCCTGTGCGGAGATGGCCCTGCTCGATGAGGACCATCCGCACGCGGGAGGGGGTACCTCCCGGCCGAAGGCTGGGGGATAGTCGCGCAGTTCCCCGCGCCCCTGGACAGTGCAACTGGCCCATTGTTGAGAGGTGCGGCGCACGCGCGCCTGGGGGCGCGCAGTTCCTCGCGCCCCTGGGGCCCCGTGTGCGGGAGGGTCAGAACGCTGCGCGGACCTCGCCCACGACCGCGCCGCCGCCGTGCAGCGGCGCAGCCGCGATGCGGGGGAGGGTGTCGTCCGCCGTGGTGACGCCCATGCGTCGCAGCGCTGCGGCGAGGACCGGGCCGAGGGCCCGCTTCGCGCCGTCGTCGATCTTGAAGGCGAGCGCGCGGCCGTCGGGGAGGGCGACGGCCTGGACGGATTCCGCGCCCATCTTGGCCATCGCGCCGGGGACCGCCCGCATCAGCCAGGTGTCGATGCGGCGGGTGCCGGCCACGTACTCGGGGTGGGCGCGCATCGCGTCCGCGACGCGGCGTTCCGGGGTGCCGGGGTCGGCCAGGACGTGGGCGCGGAAGGCACGCGCCAGAGCGACCAGGCTGATGGCCATCAGCGGCGCGCCGCAGCCGTCCGTGCCCACGGCGGCGACCGGCTCGCCCGCCAGGGCCTCCAGCGTCTCGCGGACCTGCTGCTGCACCGGGTGGTCGACGGACAGGTAGCTCGCGGTGTCCCAGCCGTTGCGGACGCAGGCGGCCAGCATGGACGCGTGCTTGCCCGAGCAGTCCATCAGGATCCGCTCGGGTTCCCCGCCGCCGCGGATCCAGGCCTCGGCCTCCACCTCGTCGAGGGAGAGGGAGGGCGGGGTCTGCAGCGCCGTCTCGTCCAGGCCGGCCGAGGAGAGGATCTTCCGCACCGCGTCCAGGTGAAACGTTTCTGCGGAGTGACTGGCCGCCGTGACCGCCAACAGCTCGCCGTCCAGCTCCAGCCCCGTGCGGAGGATCGCCGTCGCCTGCATCGGCTTGTTGCTCGACCGCGGGAAGACCGGAAGCTCGGGGGCGCCCAGCGCGAAGTCGACGCTGCCGTCCGCGGCCAGGATCACCAGGGAGCCACGGTGGTGGCCCTCCACGAATCCGGAGCGGACCACCTCGGCCAGGACGGGGAGAACAGGAGCAGACATGAGGGTGTGCCTTCCAGGGGCCTGCGCCCCCGCAAGGGGTTCACCCTCCGGAGAGCAGGTCGTCGACGCGTGCTTCCCCTTCACGGTACCTGCGGGTGATCTCCGCGATGCACCCGTCCACCGTCCGCTGGAGCCGCTGCCGACGGCGCGAGATGCCGCGCTCGTGGGCGGTGAGCCGGATGCAGGCCGCCTGCAGTTGCTCGTCCGACTGCTCGGCGAGGTCCGCCAGCCGTGCGTCGGACATGAGTTCGTCCGCCAGGTCCTGGTACTCCCGGCCGCTCGGCGTGCCGAGGGTGACATGCCGGGCCGAGTGGCGGACCTGGGAGGGGATGTCGGCGAGGATCTCCGGCAGCTGCTCCAGAAGGGTGTCCGGCGGCAGCGCCGCACGGCCGCTGCGGCGGTCCAGTTCCGCGCGGAGGATGTCCACCCGGCCCTGCAGCAGCCGACGCAGGTAGGAGAGGTCGGCCTCGTCCTGCTGGGCGTGCCGCCGCAACGCGCGCAGTTCGTCCAGGCTCAGCGCACTCAGGCGCAGCCCCGCCGCGGTCTGCTCGTCTTGGTGTCCCACGGGTGCATGGTGCCACCGTCGGATGAAGGTTCGTCCACGCCTGCACCCAATCGGGGCCCTGGCGAATCTCCGTGGTAAATACGACCGCCGCATATCCCCAGCGCACGGCCCCGGCAGCAGCGAACCGGGGGCGCTCACCCGCTGCCCGCACGCCCCCTGCGGCGACCGCCCCCGGACGCCTCGACGGCCGCGGGCCGGGTAGCGGGCAGGGGCCCCGGGCCGCAGCGCATGCCCGAGAATGGAGACATGCGTGCAGTGGCTCAGCGGGTGACCGAGGCAAGTGTGACCGTCGACGGCGAGGTCGTCGGCTCGATCCTGGGGCCGGGGCTCTGCGTCCTGGTCGGGGTGACCCACGAGGACACCCCGGAGCAGGCCGCGCTGATGGCGCGCAAGCTCTGGTCCCTGCGCATTCTGGAGGCCGAGAAGTCCTGCTCGGACCTGAACGCGCCGCTGCTGGTGATCAGCCAGTTCACCCTCTACGGCGACGCCCGGAAGGGCCGGCGGCCCACCTGGAACGCCGCGGCCCCCGGCCCGGTCGCCGAGCCGCTCGTCGACGAGGTCGTCGCCCAACTCCGGTCGCTCGGCGCCACCGTGGCAACCGGACGGTTCGGCGCGGACATGAAGGTCTCGCTCACCAACGACGGTCCCTTCACCGTCGTCCTGGAGTTCTGACCAGCACCCGCGCCCGACCCGGGCCCGAAGGGACTACGGCTCGACGACCACGTCCTGCGACGCCGCGACCGTGCCCGCGAGCAGCGTGGCGTCCACCGCCGTGTTCCGCTTGACCAGCCCCAGTGCGATCGGCCCGAGCTCGTGGTGCCGGACCGCCGTGGTCACGAACCCGACCGGGCGGCCGTCGGGCCCGTCCGCGGCCAGGCGGATCGGGTCGCCGTGCGCGGGGAGGGACTCCTCGCTGCCGTCCAGGTGCAGGAAGACCAGGCGGCGCGGCGGGCGGCCGAGGTTGTGCACCCGGGCGACCGTCTCCTGGCCCCGGTAGCAGCCCTTGTTGAGGTGGACCGCCGACTCCAGCCAGCCCAGCTCGTGCGGGATGGTGCGGTGGTCGGTCTCGAAGCCGAGGCGCGGGCGGTGGGCCTCGACCCGCAGCGCCTCGTAGGCCCAGATGCCGGCCGTAGGACCGGAGTCGGCGACGGCCAAGGCGTCGGCGAACTCCTCGCGCGGCAGGAAGAGGTCGTAGCCGTAAGGCAGTTGACGCACGGCGGCGGCCGGCGGCGGGGTGGATCCCGCCGGGGCGAAGACCACCGCGTACGCGTCCGTCGCGTCGGCGATCTCGACCTGGGCGAAGAACTTCATCTTCTGCAGGTAGGCCACCAACTCCCCCGCCGTGCCCGGCTCGACGTGCATCCACGTCGTCGCGCCGTCGTCGACCAGGTAGAGCGCGTGCTCGATGTGCCCGTGCGGGGAGAGGATCAGCGCCTCCGTCGCCTGCTGCGCGGGCAGCGCGCTGACGTGCTGGGTGAGCAGCAGGTGCAGCCAGCTCAGCCGCTCCGGTCCGGAGACGGTCACCACGCCGCGGTGCGAGAGGTCGACGAAGCCCTGGCCCGCGGCCAGCGCCCGCTGCTCGCGGAACAGGTCGCCGTAGTGCGCGGCGACACCGGCGTCCACGCCGTCGGCGGGCACCGCCCCGGGGAGCCGGTCCAGCAGCGGGCTGCGGTAGGTCGTCACGGTCGTCACGCGCGCTTCTCCTCGGGGTCGTGCGGATCCTGCGGATGCTCGGACACGTCGCGTTTCGCCGTCCCGTCCTTCGCCGCGCAGTTCGCGCAGAGGCCGAAGATGGCGAAGTGCTTCATGTCAGTCTCGAAACCGTGCGCGCGCCGCAGGGATTCCACGAACGGCTCGGCCAGCGCGACATCCGTCTCGATCACACTGCCGCACTCGCGGCAGACCAGGTGCATGTGCTGGTCACGGCTGGCCAGATGGTAGGTGGGCGCGCCGTGGCCGAGGTGGGCGTGGGAGACCAGGCCCAGCTCCTCCAGCAGGTCGAGGGTGCGGTAGACGGTGGAGATGTTCACGCCGGCGGCGGTGCGCCGCACCTCGGTGAGGACCTCCTCCGGTGTCGCGTGCTCCAGCTCGTCCACGGCCTGCAGCACCAGCTGCCGCTGCGGGGTGAGCCGGTAGCCGCGCCGACGCAGGTCCGTCTGCCAGTCGATGCCGCTGCTCGCCACTGAACCTGCCCCTGTCTGCGCCCTCGCCCTCACGCGGCGCTGCGAAACGCGTCTGTCCCGTACCCCCGAGTCTAGGGGGGCACGGGACAGACGGAAGATCGGCCGGAACGACCGCGGCTCAGCGGAAGAAGGCGATGCCGTCGTCCGGGAGGTCGGCGATGTCCTCGATCAGCTTGGCCGGGTTGAGCACCTTCTTGAGCTGCGCGGACATGTACGGCCGCAGCGGCACCTCGGGGGCGGACTTCTCGCCGACCCACATGAGCTCGTTGTTCACGAAGCCGTACAGCCGCTTGCCGCCGGAGTACGGCGGAGCGCCCTCGATGCGGGCGACGGCGTCGGTGGCCAGGTCGATCTGCGGCTTGCCGTCGGCCAGCTCGCCGTACCAGATCTCGACGGTGCCGTCGTCGCGGACCGAGGAGAACTCGATCTCACGGACGCCGGAGGTGCCGTGCGCGTTGGCGGTCACCCGCCAGAAGCCGGACTCGGACTCCAGCGGACGGACCTTGTTGCCCTCGTTGTCCAGGACCCAGGTGCGGGAGCGGAACTCCAGGAACGGGCGGCCGTCGTGCCGGAAGACGATCTCCTGGCCGAAGTTGCACTTCTCCGTGCCGGGGAAGTCGTACACGCCCGCGCCCTCCCACGTTCCGAGCAGGAACGCGAGGGAGACGACGTCCTTGTGCAGGCCGGAGGGGATCTCGATCATGTTCAGCGCTGGCCCTGGTAGAGCTTCTTGACCGAGAAGGCGGCGAAACCGATGATCGCGACGGCCATGACGATCAGCAGGCCGGTGAAGCACCACTCAAGGGCAGACATTGCTTGTCCTCAGCACTGGGGAACGAACCTGTCCAGAGTCTAGTCGGCCCCGGTCCCGCCCTCACCGTGAGCCCCGCCCTACGCTGCCGCTATGCCGAAGACAAAGCTCGTCATCAAGGTCACCGCGGGCGCGGACGCGCCCGAGCGCTGCTCGCAGGCGTTCACCGTCGCCTCCGTCGCCCTCGCGAGCGGGGTGGACGTCTCGCTCTGGCTGACCGGCGAGTCGGCCTGGTTCGCGCTGCCCGGCCGGGCGGCGGAGTTCGAGCTGCCGCACGCCGCGCCGCTGCCGGAGCTGCTGGACGCGCTGCTGGCGGGCGGCTCGGTCACGCTGTGCACGCAGTGCGCGGCGCGGCGCGGGATCGCCCAGGCGGACGTGCTGGACGGGGTGCGGATCGGGGGCGCGCAGCTCTTCGTCAGCGAGATCGTGGGTGACGGGGTCCAGGCACTCGTCTACTGACGGAGGGGTCGTCCCACCAGGGGTCGTCGGGGCCGCGCCGGTTGGCGACGATCGCGGCGACCGGCGGGATGACCATGGCCACCAGGCTCATCACGACCGCGGCGGGGACGGACCAGAGCCGCACCACGTTCCAGGCCAGGACGATCAGGAGCAGGCAGACGCCCATCAGGGCGTAGTACACGTGCCGCCGTCGGGACTGCATACCGGGAGTCTTCCCCCTCAGCCCGTCCCGGAACGACCCGGAACACACGGAACCCCGCGCCGACGGGATGTCGGCGCGGGGTTCGCGCTGGTGACAGCGGCGATCCGGTGATCAGACCGCGATCGCGACCTCGGTGAACTCGCCCTGCTGGGCGACGACGGCACGGTCGACCGTCGCACCGGGGACGAGGGCGCGCAGCGTCCAGCTGCCCGGGGCGGCGAAGAAGCGGAACTGGCCCGTCGCCGAGGTCGGGACCTCGGCGGTGAACTCGCCGCTCGCGTCGAGCAGACGGACGTAGCCGTTGACCGGCTCGCCGTCGCGGGTCACCGAACCCTGGATGATCGTCTCGTTGGCCACGTCAACTCCTGCAAGTTCGGGCCCGCCGGCCTTGGCTCCACACATGTCCTTGCTCCTCGTTCGTTGGTCGGTCAGGCCGGCTCAGTTGGAGCCGAGCTCGATCGGCACGCCGACGAGGCTGCCGTACTCGGTCCAGCTGCCGTCGTAGTTCTTGACGTTGGTCTGGCCGAGCAGCTGGTGCAGCACGAACCAGGTGAGCGCGGAGCGCTCGCCGATGCGGCAGTAGGCGATGGTGTCCTTCGCCAGGTCGACGTTCTCGGCCTCGTAGAGGGCGCGGAGCTCGTCGTCGGACTTGAAGGTGCCGTCGTCGTTGGCGTTCTTGGACCACGGGATGTTGCGGGCGCTCGGCACGTGGCCGGGACGCTGCGACTGCTCCTGCGGCAGGTGCGCCGGGGCGAGCAGACGGCCGGAGAACTCGTCGGGCGAACGGACGTCGACGAGGTTCTTGCTGCCGATCGCGGCGACGACGTCGTCGCGGAAGGCGCGGATGGAGGTGTCCTGGGCCTGCGCCTTGTACTCGGTGGTGGCGCGGACCGGGACCTCGGCGACCAGGTCGCGGGAGTCGAGCTCCCACTTCTTGCGGCCGCCGTCGAGCAGGCGGACGTCGCCGTGGCCGTAGAGCTTGAAGTACCAGAACGCGTAGGAGGCGAACCAGTTGTTGTTGCCGCCGTAGAGCACGACGGTGTCGTCGTTGGAGATGCCCTTGGCGGAGAGCAGGGCCTCGAAGCCGGCCTGGTCGACGAAGTCGCGACGGACCGGGTCCTGCAGGTCCTTCTTCCAGTCGATGCGCACGGCGTTGCGGATGTGGTTCTTGTCGTAGGCGCTGGTGTCCTCGTCGACCTCGACCACGACGACCTTCGGGTCGTCCAGGTGGTCCTGGACCCAGTCGGCGCTGACCAGAACGTCACTACGGCTCATGGGAAATCTCCTCCGGGGCAGTTGCGGAAGGGGGCGCCGCGCGCGGTGGCACGTCCGGAGGGGAGTCCGGATCGTGGGACGTGCGGCAGGAAGTCTTGCAGGGCGCCGCTCGAGCCATGGCTGAGACGGCGCGGGAATTGCGCGAGTGTGGGCAGGAACCGCCCGATCAGCGCATTCGACAGAGGCAGGCAGCGACGCGGCACAGGTCTACTGCCCGCCGCTTCGTGAGTTCCGCCTGTCGCTTCATGTCCACGATGCTAGGGAACGAACCCGGAGGCTGTCATCAAAGTCTTGAATGATGAGACAAAGTCGTCCATATTTCGGGACAGCGGGCACTGCCGGCCCCTCGGCAGGCGGCTGCGCGGGCCGCACGGCTCGCGCAGGGCGGAAGACGAAGCCACCCTGCGGGACCGCGATGGACAGCGCGTCTCACAGGGTGGACAAGGGCGGGGCTTTCGGGCCGGGCTCAGCCGTTCAGGTGCACGTCCGTGCCGGACGCCTGGACCGAGATCCCGTTCTCCTCGGCGTCGACGCTGTCGAGCTTGAGCCCGCTGGGCAGGCCGGAGACGGGCACCTCGGGCGCGAAGACGTCGGCCAGGAAGGAGGTCAGCGGGTCACCGGTGTCCAGGTTGCCCAGCTTCACGCTGCCGCCGCCGGAGACGGAGATGTCGGCGGTCCCGGTGACGGTGTTGCCCTCGATCTTCCCGCTGACCTTGACCTTGCCCGGCGAGCCGCCGTAGGTCACCTTGATGTGGTTCGGCAGGGCGGCGGAGAGGTCGGAGTATCTGATCGTGACGGTGCCGGTCGCGGAGTCGGCGACGGCGCTGGAGTAGTCGCTGGAGATCTTCACGCCGTGCAGGTCGGCGTCCAGGTTCATCAGCTGCAGCTTGCCCGCCGGCACCTGGAAGTCCACGGCGTGGAACTTGACCTCGTCGAGCTTGGAGCCGATCAGCTGGGTCAGGAACGGGAAGCCCTCGATGCTGACGTCCGGCTTCTGGGAGAGGCCGCGCGAGGACTGGATCTTGCTCGCCGCCTGGTTCTCGGCTATCCGGACGGCGATGCGGTCGGCTGCGACGAAGAGGCCGAAGAGGATCACCAGAGTGATGAGCAGTCGGCGCAGGTTGCGCATCGTGAGTCGGTCCCTTCGGAGGGTCAGGTCGTCGGTCCGGTGGTTCTCGGACAACGACGCGGGGCCGGGCGTGATGGTTGCCCGGCCCCGCGGTTCTCGGTGGGTGTCGTGCCGCGCCCTCAGCGGGCGATCAGGAAGACGGCCGGCGCGGCGCAGGCCAGTGGCAGCGCCACCCCGGCGGTCATGTGGACGAAGCGCGAGGGGAAGTCGTAGGCGGCGACGCGCCGTCCGACCAGCGCGCACAGACCCGCGCCCAGCCCGATGAGCAGCCCCTTGCCGAGACCGAGACCGGTCGCGGCCCCGAGCGCTCCGCCCGCGGCCACTCCGACGAACCCGCCCGCGGCGAAGCCCAGCACGGCGGGGCTGCGCAGCGCGGCGGACACGACCGCCGCGAGCCCGGCGGCCAGGGCACCCGCGAGGACGGCCTTGCCGGACGACACGGCGAGGAACGCGCCGCTCAGCACCGTCACGACCGTGGCGGAGGCGCTGACGGTGAGGGCGTAGAAGCGCTCGTCGGGGTTGCTGGGCCGGAAGATCTGCAGGATCAGCACGAGCATGAAGAACCCGCCCAGGGTTCCGGCGAGCACGGCGGGCGCGCTGGACTTCGCGGACGCGGCCAGGATCGCGGCGTCCGCGACGACGCCGCCGAGCGCGGCCAGCGCGATGCCCTGCCTGGCCGGCCACATGCCGTTGAGCCGGAACCACCCGGCGGCGGTGACGGCCTGCAGCAGCAGCACCGGCAGCACCAGGGCGAACTGTCCGCCGAGGGCGGCGACGCCGACGAGCGCGGCGAGCCCGAGCGTGATCGCCGCCGGCTGCACTCCGGGGTCGATGATCGGCGACCCCTGGCGCGGCGCGGGCTGCGCCGGCGCGGCAACGGCCTCCGCCGGTCCCGTCGGCTGCGCGGAGGCGAACGCCTCCCGCAGCGAGCCCCCGGGCTCGGCGTCCAGGGGTCTGGCCACGCCACCCACCGGCCCGGTCGGCGCGGCGGCGGCGAAGGCCTCCCGCAGCGACCCTCCGGGCTCGACGACGATCCCCTGCGGCGCGACGTCCTGCGCGACGGGGTGAGCCGCCTGCGGCGCGAAGCCGTGCGGCGGCAGTCCGGACAGTCCGTCGGCCCCGACCCCGCCGGCAGCGGGGTAACCGGCATAGGGCGCCGCCTGCGGCGCGGCGACCCCGGGCCCTCCGGCGAAGCCCTGCGGCGCGCCGGGAGCGGCGAGCGGAGGGCCACCCGGCATCGTTCCGGCATGGCCGGGGGCGGGGTGCGGCATTCCGGTCAGCGGGTCCGCCACAACCCCACCAGGTGCGGGGTACCCGGCATGGGGCGCCGCCTGCGGCGCGCCGGGAGCGCCCATGCCCTGCGGCGCAGCCGAGCCAGGCCCTCCGGCGAAGCCCTGCGGCGCGCCGGTGGCAAGCAGCGGGCCTCCCGGCATCGGCTCGGCGTAGCCGGCGG
Organism: Streptacidiphilus rugosus AM-16; assembly: GCF_000744655.1. Lineage (NCBI taxonomy): Bacteria > Bacillati > Actinomycetota > Actinomycetes > Kitasatosporales > Streptomycetaceae > Streptacidiphilus > Streptacidiphilus rugosus. The sequence goes on from NZ_JQMJ01000004.1 coordinate 7,061,222, forward strand.
CGGGGTGCGGCATGCCGGGCAGGGCCTCTGCCGGGGACCCGCCACCCGCCGGGTATCCGGCGTCAAAGGGAGTCGCCTGCGGGGATCCAGGGGCGGCAGGCGCGAGGCTTCCGGGCATCGAGCCGCCATGGCCCGGGTCGGGCACGCCCGCGGCGGCCGGGTGGCCGGGGGCGGGGTGGTGCGGCATGCCGGACAGGGCGTCTGCCGGGGACCCGCCACCCGCCGGGTATCCGGCGTCGAGGGGGGTCGCCTGCGGCGCAGCCGAGCCGGGTCCTCCGGCGAAGCTCTGCGGCGCACCGGGAGCGGCGAGCAGAGGGCCTGCCGGCATCGGCCCGGCGTGGCCAAGGTGCGGCGTGCCGGTCAGGGCGTCGGTCCGGTGGGCGCCGCTCGCCGGGTGACCGGGGGCGTGCGGGGGCACGTGGGGCGTGCCGGGGCCGGCGTAGCCGGGTTGGGCGGGCGCGGCCGGGGACCAGGTGGGCGGCGGAGCCGCGGGGCGGTCCCAGCCGGGGGGCCAGGGGGAGGAGTCCGCCTCGGCGGCCGCTGCGGGCGCAGGGACGGGCGGCAGCGGCGTCTCCTCCGTGCCGTACTTCTCCTGGATGTGGCCGAAGCGCGACTGCCCGGCGGGCTGCGCCGCCCACTCGTCGGCCGGCGCGGCGGCGACCGGCGGGAGGTAGGCGGTCTGCTCCGCGTCCGGCACACCCGGGAACGCGCCGGGAACCGGCGGAATCGGCGGCAGGAACGCCGTCTGTTCGACGTCCTGCGGGCCGGGGAACGGGCCGGTCGCGGGCATCGGCGGCAGGAAGGCCGTGCGCTCCGCGTCCGCCTCCGCGCCGGGGCCGGGATCGACGGGGTAGCCGGACCAGTTCTGCGGGTACTCGCTCATGCCGCCGCTCACCCGCCCGCGAACGGGGGGAGGACCTCGACCGTGCCGCCCTCCGTCAGGGCCACCGTCGCGTGGTCGCGGCGGCCGACCTGCGCGCCGTCGACGAGGAACGAGCAGTGCCCGAGCACCTGTGCGAAGCGCGGCCGGTCGGCGTGACGGGCGCGCGCCGCGGCGAGCGCGTCGGCGAGGGTCGCCGCCGTGTACGGCTCCTCGGCCGTGCCGGCCTCCGCCTTGGCCGCAGCCCAGTAACGGATCACGCCGTTCCTGGCTGTCGCCTCTGTCTCCACTGAATCCGTCGCTCCTTGCATTCGGCCATCATCGCCGTTCTCCCACGCAACAGTCACGCGTGCCTGGTCAGCCACTCGCCGACGCGCTCCAGCAGCGCCTCGGGGGCCGCGTTCTCGGCGTGTCCGAAGCCCGGCTCGATCCACAGCTCGCCGCCCGGCGCGGCCTCGCGGAGCGAGCGCGGGTGGTCGAGCGGGAAGTAGGGGTCCGCGTCGCCGTGGACGACGAGCAGCGGGACCGTGAGCCGCGCGGCCGCCGCGACCGGCGGGAGCGGGACGTCCGTCCACTCGTTCGGGTCAATCCTGGTCTTCAGTCCGACCCGGCCGACCACCCGCCCGAGCGGCTTCATGACCACCCAGTGGAGCCTCCGCATCGGCACCGTGCCCATGTAGTACCAGCGCGCCGGCGCGCTCACCGCCGCCACCGCGCGGACGCCGCCGTTCAGCGCCGCGTGCCGGACGACCACCGCGCCGCCCATCGAGAAGCCGACCGTGACGACCTTCGCGAACCCCAGCGACCGGGCCCAGCCCACCGCCGCGTCGAGGTCCAGTACCTCCCGGTCGCCGACCGTCGAACGCCCGCCGGAGCGGCCGTGGCCGCGGAAGGAGAAGGTCACCACGCCGGCCCGCCGCGCGAAGACCTCGGCCGCGCGCCGCAGCGCGGGCCGCTCGACGGCGCCGGAGAAGCCGTGCGCCACGACGACGGCGAGTGACGCCTCGCCTCCGCTCGGTGGCAGGTACTCCGCATGCAGAGCGACGCCGTCGGCCGTCGTGAGCCGGGCCTCCGCCGGCGACCGCCAGTAACCGAAGGTGTCCGGGATGCGAACCACACTCTTCGCGGCGGGGTCCATGTGGGCTATTCTCCTAGTCAGAGAGGGATCCGGGCAGTGTCGCCCCCGGGTCCTTTTGTGCTTTGTGAACGCCAGTACGGACGTTCGTGCGAGAGCCGGACGTTACCGGCAAGCGCCCGACGACGTGCGCAGGTCGTGTTTGTAGAAGTCTCGTCAGGAAGTGTCACCGGCCCACCCGGAAAGGGGACTAACCGGGTATGAGTTCTCTCCTGCTGCTGACCAACGCCCTCCAGCCGTCGGCTGAGGTGCTGCCCGCACTCGGCCTGCTGCTGCACAACGTCCGCGTCGCGCCCGCGGAGGGCTCGGCCCTGGTCGACACTCCCAGCTCCGACGTGATCCTCGTCGACGGCCGCCGTGATCTGCCCCACATCCGGAGCCTCTGCCAGCTGCTCCGCTCGACCGGACCGGGCGCTCCCGTCCTGCTCGTGGTCACCGAGGGCGGCCTCGCCGCGGTGACCGCCGACTGGGGCATCGACGACGTGCTGCTCGACACGGCGGGCCCGGCGGAGGTCGAGGCGCGGCTGCGCCTGGCCCTCGGCCGCCAGACGGTCGTCGCGGACGAGAGCCCGATGGAGATCCGCAACGGCGACCTCTCGGTCGACGAGGCCACCTACAGCGCCAAACTGAAGGGCAGGATCCTCGACCTGACCTTCAAGGAGTTCGAGCTCATCAAGTACCTCGCCCAGCACCCGGGACGCGTCTTCACCCGCGCCCAGCTGCTGCAGGAGGTCTGGGGCTACGACTACTTCGGCGGCACCCGGACCGTCGACGTCCACGTGCGGCGGCTGCGCGCCAAGCTCGGCCCCGAGCACGAGCAGCTCATCGGCACGGTCCGCAACGTCGGCTACCGCTTCGTCGTCCCCGACAAGTCGGAGAAGGGCGCCGCCCGGGCCGAGGCCGAGATCGACGTCGAGGTGTGAGCCCGATCGAGTCGCCGCTGTCGGCGCGGGTCCGAAGCCCTCTGGTCCAGACATGCCCGCGTCCAAGTAGAATCCGGCCATGCCCAAGGTGACCCGCGACGATGTGGCCAGACTGGCGGGGACCTCGACCGCGGTCGTGAGCTACGTCATCAACAACGGACCCCGCCCGGTCGCTCCGGCGACCCGCGAGCGCGTCCTCGCAGCGATAGACCAGCTCGGATACCGGCCCAACAGCGTCGCCCAGGCGATGGCCAGCCGGCGCACCAACCTGATCGGCATGGTCGTCCCCGACGCCCGCCAGCCGTTCTTCGCCGAGCTCACCCATGCGGTCGAACGTGCCGCCTCGGAGCGCGGCAAGATCGTTCTGATCGGGAACTCGGACTACACCGGCGACCGTGAGATCCACTACGTGCGCGCCTTCCTGGGCATGCGCGTGGCCGGGCTGATCCTGATCAGCGAGGGCCCGAGCGAGCGCGCGGACGCGGAGTTCGCCGCCCACGGCGACTCGCGGGTGGTGCTGCTGCACCGCCGTCCGGAGACCTCGGACGACATCGCGGTGGTCACCGACGACATCGGCGGCTCGATGCTCGCCGTCGACCACCTGCTCAAGCACCACGGCCACCCCTACGTCGCCTGCTTCGGCGGCCCGGTCAACGCGCCCGCGCCGGGCGACCCGGTCGTCGACCACATCGAGGGCTGGCGCCGCGCGATGGCGGAGGCCGGCGTCCCCACCGAGGGTCGCCTGATCGACGCGCCCTTCTCGCGCTACGGCGCGTACCAGGTGGCGCTGGAGCTGCTGCGGAACCCCGACCGGCGGCCGCCCGCGATCTTCTGCTCGACCGACGACCAGGCGATAGGCGTGCTGCGGGCCGCCCGCGAGGCCGGCGTCCGGGTGCCGGAGGACCTCGCGGTCATCGGCTTCGACGACATCCAGGAGGCCGCGTTCTGCGACCCGCCGCTGTCGACGATCGCCTCGGACCGCGACTCGATGGCGAAGGCGGCGGTGGACCTGGTCCTCGACGACTCGCTGGCCGTTCCCGGCTCCGAGACGCCGCGGATCAGGAAGTTCCCGAGCCGCCTGGTCGTGCGCCGCAGCTGCGGCTGCGACGGCTCCGCCGACGGCGGGAACGGCAGCGGGAGCGACAGCGGGAACGACGACGGCAGCCACGCCGAGAGCGGCCGATAAGGGTTTTACGCGGGTTCTGACCGGGCTCTCAGAGGGCTCTCATCTCGGAGGCCGACTGTTGCTTCCATGAGCGAGATGCCCCGGAACCACGCAGACGACCCGTACACCTCCGCTGTGCCGCCGATGCCCGGGTACCACCCCACCGCGCATGCGGCCCAGCCCCTCGAAGGCACGGTCCACCCGGCCTCCGAGCAGCCCCAGCCGCCGTACGTGCAGCCGCCGGTGGAGCAGCCTCAGCCGCAGGGGGGCTACTGGTTCAGCGCCGAGCAGCCGCCCGTCGGCCCGCCGGTTCCGCCGCACACGCCCCGGCCGGGCAGCCGCCCGTGCCGCCGGCGGGCGGCTTCGGGGCTCCCCCCACGGGCGACGACGCGACGCCGCCGCGCCGGCGGATGCGCAAGCCGCTCGCGCTGGTCGCCGCCGTGGCCGTGCTCTCCGCCCTCGCGGGCGGCGTGGCCGGCGGTCTCATCAGCGAGAAGACCTCCGACCAGGCGAGCTACAGCACCAACGCCGTGGTCACCGGCGACAAGTCGAGCACGAGCGACACCGCCGCGATCGCGAAGGCCGTCTCCCCGGCGGTCGTGCAGATCGAGGTCACCAACGGCAACAGCCAGGACATCGGCACCGGCATCGTGCTGACCTCCGGCGGCCAGATCCTGACCAACTACCACGTGATCGCCGACGCGACGGGCAACAGCGGCGGCACCATCAAGATCACCTTCTCCGACGGCAGGACCGCGACCGGCACCATCGTCGGCACGGACGCGAGCCTCGACGTCGCCGTGATCAAGGCCGACGGCGTCAGCGGTCTGAAGACCGCCTCGCTCGGCGACTCGAGCCAGGTCGCCGTCGGCGACCAGGTCGTGGCCATCGGCAACCCGGACGGCCTGACCGGCACGGTCACCTCCGGCATCGTCAGCGCGCTGAACCGCCCGGTGAAGGTGGACGTCAGCCCGACCACGACGCAGAGCAACGGCGGCTTCGGGCTTCCCTTCTGGCAGGGCGACAACGGCCGCTCCGACCAGCCGAGCTCCGGCCAGACCGCGTCCTACAACGCGATCCAGACCGACGCCTCGCTCAACCCCGGCAACAGCGGCGGCCCGCTGCTGAACTCGGCGGGCCAGGTGGTCGGGATCAACGCGTCGATGTACTCCTCCTCCGGCAGCAGCAGCTCCGGCTCGCAGGCGGGAAGCGTGGGTCTGGGCTTCGCGATCCCGATCAACGCGGTGAAGTCGGTCCTGCCGCAGCTGCAGTCGGGCCAGAGCATCACCGGTTGACGCTCGCCGTAGCGGACAATTGGCGCAGCACTGACCGAGGAATGACGAGGAGCAACGGGGATGACAGCCACCGAGTCCGACGCACCGGCGCGGGTCCTGGTCGTGGACGACGAGCCGGCGCTGCGGGATGCGCTGGAGAGCAGCCTGGCCTTCGAGGGCTACGAGGTGATCACCGCCTCGGACGGCCTCGAAGCGCTGGACACGGTGGCGGAGCAGCAGCCCGACCTCGTCCTGCTCGACATCATGATGCCCCGCATGGACGGCCTCACGGCCGTCCGCAGGCTCCGCTCGCGCGGCGACACCGTGCCGGTGCTGATGCTGACCGCGCGTGACGCGGTGGGCGACCGCGTCACCGGCCTGGACGTCGGCGCCGACGACTACCTGGCCAAGCCCTTCGAACTCGACGAACTCCTCGCCCGCGTCCGCGCCCTCCTGCGGCGCTCCGCGCTCACCACCGCGACGCCCGGCGGCCCCGGCGACACCGACGAGGTCCTCTCCTTCGACGACCTCACCATGAACACCACCACCCGCGAGGTCACCCGCGCGGGCAAGCCGGTCGAACTGACCCGCACCGAGTACATGCTGCTGGAGATGTTCCTGGCGCACCCGCGCCAGGTCCTGACGCGGGAGCAGATCCTCAAGGCGGTCTGGGGCTTCGACTTCGAGCCCTCCAGCAACTCCCTCGACGTCTACGTGATGTACCTGCGCCGCAAGACCGAGGCCGGCGGCCTGCCGCGCCTCGTGCACACCGTCCGCGGTGTGGGTTACGCGCTGCGTGCGGCATGAGCAGATGGAGGCGCCTGACGCTGCGCGGGCGTCTTGCCGTCCTGACGGCGGCCGTGGTGTCGGTGGCGGTCGTGATCTGCTGCAGCCTCGCGTGGTTCGCGGCGCAGCAGCAGATGCTCCACCAGGTGGACGACACGCTCAAGACCTCGTTCTCGCCCCCCTCGCCCACCGATCCGCACACCAACGTGAAGCTCAGCGAGTGGTGCTTCAACCCGTCCGTGCCGCCGTTCAGCGGCTCCGAGGCGGCGACCACGCTGGTCGTCGCGCACGGCACGACGCCATGCCAACTGAGCGACAAGTCCATCAGGCCCACGGCGGCCGACGTGGCGGTGGCGGCCTCCGGGAAGTCCGGTGACGACGCCGTCTCGACCTTCCACAACGGGCACACCTACGACGGCACACCCGTCCGCGTCTACACCGTCAGCATCGGGCAGGTCACCTTCCAGGCGGCCGGCAAGGTCGACCTCGCCGCCGTCTCCACGGCTCTGCCGCTCAAGCCGATGCAGGACGCGCTGACCACGCTGGCCCTGATCCTGCTCGGGGCGGGCCTGATCATCATCTCTGGTTCGGTCATAGCGGCCTGGTACGTCGCCAAGGCCGGCCTCAAGCCCGTGGACAAGCTGACGGCGGTCGTCGAGCACATCGCCCGCACCGAGGAGGTCGGCGAGACCATCGAGGTCAACGGGACCGACGAGATCGCGCGGCTGGGCACCTCGTTCAACAGCATGAGCACCGCCCTGGCCAGCTCCCGCGAGCGGCAGTCGCAGCTGATCGCCGACGCCGGGCACGAGCTGCGCACCCCGCTGACCTCGCTCCGCACCAACGTGGACCTGCTGGTCCGCAGCGAGGAGACCGGACGCGCGCTGCCGCCCGAGACGCACGCGCGCATGCTGCGGAACATGAAGGCGCAGATGGGCGAGCTCTCGACGCTCATCGGGGATCTGCTCGAACTCTCCCGTCCCGCACGCCCGCAGGGCTCCAAGCCGCTGTCCGTCGTGCCGCTGCACGACATCGCCGCCCGCGCGCTGGACCGCGCGCGTCTGCGCGGGCCGGGGCTGGAGTTCACCGTCGCCGTAGAGCCGTGGTTCGTCCGCGCGGACGCGCACGGGCTGGAGCGGGCCGTCATCAACCTGCTCGACAACGCCGTGAAGTTCTCCCCCGCCGGCGGCACGATCGACGTCGGGCTCCGCTTCGGCACCCTCACCGTCCGCGACCGGGGCCAGGGCATCCCCGAGGAGGACCTGCCCCACGTCTTCGAACGCTTCTGGCGCTCCCCCTCGGCCCGCCAGCTGCCCGGCTCCGGCCTGGGCCTGGCGATCGTGGCCCAGACCGTCCACGACTGCGGCGGCGAGGTCTCCCTCTCCAACGCCTCCCCGGGCACCCTCGCCACCATGAAGCTCCCCGGCGCACCGACTCCTCCCCCGGAGCTGCCGTCCGGCATGTGAAACAAACTGTCCCACTATACGAATACTGAGCCATCATGCAGGCATGACCACCAGTCAGCGTGACGTCGCCGCGCACCCCGTCGCCGGAAGCCCGCCGCCCGCGAGCCGACGCTGGGTGATGCTCGGGCTCGGGACCGCTGCGCAGACCGCGGCCTACACCTTCGTGTACGGGATGCCGTATCTGATCCCGTCGATGCGAAGCTCGGAGGGCTTGAGCCTGGCGCAGGCCGGGGTGATGGTGGCGTGTCCCACCGCCGGGCTGCTGCTGGCGCTGTACGCGTGGGGGGCGGCGACCGATCGGTATGGGGAGCGGTGGGTGCTGGCCGCGGGGCTGGGGCTGGCCACGGCGGCGCTGGCCGGTGCGTCGGCCGTGCACGGGCTGGTCGCGCTGGGGGTGCTGTTCGCGGTGGCCGGGGCTGCCGGGGCGAGTGTGTCGGCGGCGAGCGGACGCGTCGTGCTGGGGTGGTTCCCACCGGAGCAGCGCGGTTTCGCGATGGGGTTGCGGCAGACGTCCACCCCGCTGGGGATACTGGTCGCCGCCGCCGCGGTCCCGCCGATCGCCGCGGCGCACGGCCTGCGCGGGGCGGTGCTGATGTTCACGCTGCTGAGCGGCGTGATGACGGTCCTGACCGCGCTGTTCGTCGTCGACCCGCCGAGGGCCGCGGCGCGGCCGGGCGAGGACGAGAAGCCGGCCAGCCCCTACCGGGGTTCCGCGCTGTGGCGGATCCACGCGGCCAGTGCCCTGATGGTCTGGCCGCAGTTCACCGTCGGCGCGTTCGGCCTGGTCTACCTGACCGACGTGCGCCACTGGCCGGCGATCGCGGCCGGGCGGCTGATGGCCTGCGGCCAGGGCGCGGCCGCGGTCTGCCGGGTCGGCGCCGGGCGGTGGTCCGACGCGGTGGGGAGCCGCTTGCAGCCGATGCGGCTGCTGGCCGCGGCGGTCGGGGTGCTGGCCCTGGCCCTGGGCGTGGCGGGCGGAGCGGTGGCGGTGGCGCTGCTGGTCCTGCTGTGCGCGCTGTCGGCCGGCACGAACGGGCTCTCCTTCACGTCGGTCGCCGAGCGGGCCGGCTCGCACTGGGCGGGCCGCGCCCTCGCGGTGCAGAACACCGGCCAGAACCTCACCGCGTCCGTGGCTCCGCCCGCGGTCGGCGCGCTGATCACCGCGAGCGGCTTCCCGACGGCGTTCGGCCTGGCCGCGGCCTGCGCCTTCGCCTCGATCGCCGTACTCAGCCGGGTCAGGTAGCCACGGGGCACGGGCCCGGTCGGCGGCGGCGCCGCGCCGCTGACGGCCTCCCGGCGCCCGGAAGCCATAGGGTCGAACACATGGACACAGCGGAGCGTGAGGAGATCGCCGCGCTGCTCGCGCGCGCGGCGGACGCGGACGGGCGGCAGGCGGTCTCCGAGCAGGGGCGGCTCGCACTGCGGAGTGGACGGGCCGAGGTCAGCCATCTGACCAGCAGGGACGAGGGCGGCGCCCTCCTCGGGTACGCGCAGATCGACGCGGAGTGGACCGCGGAGCTGGTCGTCGACCCCGCACGGCGCGGCGAGGGCCACGGACGGGCGCTGCTGCGGCGCACGCTCGGCTCCGGCGCCCGCAGGGTGTGGGCGCACGGCGGGCACCCCGCCGCCCGGCGGCTGGCCGACGAGTTCGGCCTGGTGCTGACCCGCGAGCTGCGGCAGCTGCGCAGGACCGGCCCCGCGCCGGAGGCGCCCACCCTGCCGGTAGGGGTCACGATCAGGACCTTCGAGCCGGGCCGGGACGAGGAGGCGTGGCTCGAGGTCAACGCCGCGGCATTCGCCCACCACCCCGAGCAGGGTTCGTGGACCCTCCAGGACCTGCGGGAACGCGAGCAGGAGGGCTGGTTCGACCCCGAGGGCTTCTTTCTCGCCGAGCGGGATGGGGTGCTCGTCGGGTTCCATTGGACCAAGGTCGAAGGCGGGCTCGGCGAGGTGTACGTCGTCGGGGTCGCCCCGACCGAGCAGGGCAGCGGGCTCGGCAAGGCACTGACCGCCGTCGGGCTGCGCCACATGGCGGAGGACCGGGGGCTGCCGACCGTGCTGCTCTACGTGGATGCCGATAACCCCGCCGCGCTGCGGGTATATGAAAGGGCGGGATTTGCGGTGCACGAGGTGGACCTGGTGTTCGGCGTCCCCGAATGATCGGTGACGCCTCGGGCGAACCGTAGGCGACCGACTCAGCTTTCCTGCAGGTCACTGCGAATTTACTTACCGTTCAGATCCCGTTGCAAAGATCACGAAATGCAATCAGTCCGGCCACCGCGGCGGCGAGGGCCGGACGAAGCCGTGCAGGAGGAGCCACCGAAGATGACAGCCCAGCCTGCCACCAACCAACCAGGCGTCGCGGCCACCGCTTCCGCGGGCGCCGTACTCGTCCCTGAGATCACCGTCCCTACGGACTCCGACGAGGACCTGCCGCACAACCGGTTCCTGGACCGCGAGCGCAGCTGGCTCGCCTTCAACGAGCGCGTGCTCGAACTCGCCGAGGACCCGGAGACGCCGCTGCTGGAGCGCGCCAAGTTCCTGGCGATCTTCGCCAGCAACCTGGACGAGTTCTTCATGGTCCGCGTCGCAGGCCTCAAGCGCCGCATCGCGACCGGCGTGGCCCAACGCAGCGCCAGCGGCCTGCAGCCGCGCGAGGTGCTCGACCTCATATGGACCCGGTCCCGCGAGCTGATGGCCAGGCACGCCGCCTGCTTCCACCAGGACGTGCTGCCCGAGCTGTCCGCCGAGGGCATCGAACTGGTGCGCTGGAACGAGCTGACCGACAAGGAGCAGGGCCGCCTGCTCGCGCTCTTCCGGCAGCAGATCTTCCCGGTGCTGACGCCCCTCGCGGTCGACCCCGCGCACCCCTTCCCTTACATCTCGGGACTCTCGCTGAACCTCGCCGTCGTCGTGCGCAACCCGGTCAGCGGGCACAAGCACTTCGCTCGTGTGAAGGTGCCGCAGTCGCTCTCCCGCTTCCTCGAGGCCTCGCCGAACCGCTACGTCCCGCTCGAGGACGTCATGGGCGCGCACCTGGAGTACCTCTTCCCCGGCATGGAGGTGCTGGCGCACCACGCCTTCCGGGTGACCCGCAACGAGGACCTCGAGGTCGAGGAGGACGACACCGAGAACATCCTCAAGGCGCTGGAGAAGGAGCTCATGCGGCGGCGCTTCGGGCCGCCGGTGCGCCTGGAGGTGGAGGAGTCGATCGACCCCTACGTGCTGGACCTGCTGGTCCGCGAGCTCAACATCTCCGCCGCCGAGGTCTACCCGCTGCCCGGGCCGCTCGACCTGACCGGACTCTTCGCGCTGGCCGGCGCGGACCGGCCGGAGCTGAAGTACCGGCCGTTCGTCGCCGGCACCGCGCGCGGGCTGACCGAGGTCGAGTCGGCCTCGCAGCCCGACATCTTCGCCGCCGTGCGCGAGCGCGACGTGCTGCTGCACCACCCCTACGACTCCTTCTCGACCTCCGTGCAGGCCTTCCTGGAGCAGGCCGCCGCCGACCCGGGCGTGCTGGCCATCAAGCAGACCCTCTACCGCACCTCCGGCGACTCGCCGATCGTGGACGCCCTGATCGACGCCGCCGAGGCGGGCAAGCAGGTGCTGGTCCTGGTCGAGATCAAGGCGCGCTTCGACGAGCAGGCCAACATCAAGTGGGCCCGCAAGCTGGAGGAGGCCGGCTGCCACGTCGTCTACGGCCTGATCGGGCTCAAGACGCACAGCAAGCTGAGCCTGGTGGTCCGGCAGGAGGGCGAGACGCTGCGCCGCTACGCGCACGTCGGCACCGGCAACTACCACCCCAAGACGGCCCGGCTCTACGAGGACATCGGCATCCTGACCGCAGACCCGCAGGTCGGCGCCGACCTCTCGGACCTGTTCAACCGGCTCTCCGGCTACTCGCGCCGCGAGTCCTACCGGCGGCTGCTGGTCGCGCCGCGCTCGCTGCGCAAGGGCCTGGTCGAGCGGATCCACGACGAGATCGCGCACCACCGCGCCGGACGCCCGGCCCGGATCCAGCTCAAGGTCAACTCGATCGTCGACGAGGCCGTGATCGACGCGCTCTACCGCGCCTCCCAGGCGGGCGTGCCGGTGGACGTGTGGGTGCGCGGGATCTGCGCGATCCGGCCCGGCGTGCCGGGGCTGAGCGAGAACATCAGGGTCCGCTCGATCCTGGGCCGTTTCCTGGAGCACTCGCGGATCTTCGCCTTCGGCAACGGCGGCGACCCCGAGGTGTGGATCGGCAGCGCCGACATGATGCACCGCAACCTGGACCGCAGGATCGAGGCGCTGCTGCGGGTCACCGACCCGGGCCACCGCGCCGAACTGGCGGGCCTGCTGGAGCTCGGCATGGCCGACGACACCTCCTCCTGGCACCTGGGGGCGGACGGCGCCTGGACCAGACACGCGCACGACGCGGACGGACGGCCGCTGCGCAACGTCCAGGAGCTGCTGATCGACTCCCGCCTCCGTGCCCGACGAGGCGCAGACGGCTGGGGGCCCGGTGCCGGGTCCAGCTGACCAGTCCGACCGGCACTTATCGAAGAACGCGAACACAACGGGGATTCACCGAATGACGACCGGGATCGAGCCGCCCCCCTCAGGGTCCTCCTCGGCCGAGAGCCTGCTCGGCGCGCACCTCGCCGAGCAGGCCGGGCGCTTCCTGCGCGCGCTGCCCGAGGTCGACCTCGGCACGCTGCGCCGCGTCGACGGCGCCCTGCACGGCTTCGGCGGCCTGCTGGACCCGACCTGGGGCGAGACGCTCCGCGGCGATCTCGCCGCACTGATCGTCACGCTGGGCCAGGAGCGCGGCTACACCCGCAGACTCGCCCGACTGCTGACCGCAGTCGACTCGCTGACCTGCACCGACGTCGCGGTCCCGCTGCCCAGGGCAGCCGACGCCGAACAGCCGGGTGCCGGGCCGAACGTCGGCGGCCTGCTGGCCCACCACCCGGGGGCGCCCAAGGCCAGGGCGATGCTGGAGCGACAGCTCACCCTGGCCCGCTCGCGCAGCCACACCGCCGCGCTCCAGGAGCTCGGCTCCGCGCGGTTCCACTCGCTGGCCGACCGGATGACCCTCCTGGTCTCCGACCTTCCGCTGCGCGCACCGGAGGAGATCCATCCGGCCGAGCAACTGCTGGGCCACGCGGCCCGGACCTTCGAGGCGCTGGAGCTGACCGTCGACCGGCTGCCGCTGGACCGTGCGGCGGTCCCCTACAACGGCGACGCGCTGCACCGGATCCCGATGCGGGTTGCCGCCGACCCGGCCGGTCAGGCCGCGCACGACGACGCCGCGTGGACCAGGGTCGGCGCGGCGGTCCGCTACGCCCGCTACGCGCTGGAGGTCTGCGGGCCGCTGCTCGGCGGGCGCGCGGCGGAGCCGCTGGCGGGACTGGCCGCGCTGGCGGCCCAGTTGGAGCGGCAGCAGGAGGCGGTGGACGCGGCGGAGGCTGCCGCGCTCGCGGCCAGGACACCCAGAATCACCCCGGCGACGGCATATGTGCTCGGCGTGGTGCATGCTGATCAGCGTCTGGAGGTCGAGGCCGCGCGCCACGCTTTCAGCTGTTCCTGGCCCGATTTCCTCAGCTCCGGATGGCTCACCGACCCATGGCTCGCCCGATCGACCTGAACAGTGCCGGCCCGTCCGGCGCCGCCGACTCCCGCAAGAAGAAGGACCGGGTCCCGCGCAGCATGGAAGCCCCGCGCAGCTTGGAGATCGTGAAGGCGGCCGGCGTCGTGCTGTGGCGCGAGCGCAAGGGCGGGGACGGCATCGAGCTCGCCCTGGTGCACCGGGCGAAGTACGACGACTGGAGTTTCCCGAAGGGCAAGCTCGAGATCGGCGAGAAGCACCGCGAGGCCGCCCTGCGGGAGGCCTTCGAGGAGACCGGCATGAAGGTTCTGCTCGGGCAGCGGCTGCCGACCCGGCACTACCTGTTCAGGGACCGGGTCAAGCGGGTCCGCTACTGGTCCGCGACGCGGCTGACGGGCCGGTTCGTGCCCAACCGCGAGGTCGACGAACTCCTCTGGCTGCCGGTCGCGGAGGCCCGTGCGATGCTGAGTTACGAGCACGACCGGGCCCTGGTCGACGCGCTGCTCGAACAGCTCGGCGGCTGAGGCCCGCAGACGCGGTGTCGCACAACAGCTGTGCCCTGGTCGTGCCCTGGTCGTGGTGAAACCGTTACCACAGGTCTGCGTATCCCGGTGTCCGACGTAGGTTCACCCTCCGTTCATTTGCGCAGGCCGAACGCTTCACCTCCCCTCCCTAACTTCAGTGTCATCGGAAGCCGGACGGCTCCGCGACCAGCTTGAAAGGGATCACCAGTGAAGCTCCAGCGCAACGGCCGCACCAAGGCCCTCGCCATCGGCGCCCTTGCGGTCGTCAGCTCGCTGACGCTCGCGGCGTGCGGCTCCGACAACAACACCACCTCCTCCCCGAGCGCCTCCGCCGGCGGCACCACCGCCGCGGCCGTCTCGGCGGACTGCAAGGGCGCGAGCGGCCAGCTGCTCGGCGCCGGCTCCACCGCCCAGGCGAACGCGATGACCCAGTGGGTCAAGGACTTCCAGGCCAAGTGCTCGGGCGTCCAGATCAACTACCAGGCCACCGGATCCGGCGCGGGCATCACCTCCTTCCAGAGCGGCAAGGTCGCCTTCGCCGGCTCCGACGCCGCCATGAAGCCGGCCGACGTCCAGAAGACGATGGGCACCGCCTGCACCGGCGGCGGCAAGGGCATCGACATCCCGATGATCGGTGGCCCCATCGCGATCGGCTACAACCTGCCCGGCGTGAGCAACCTGGTGCTCGACGCGCCCACCCTGGCGCAGATCTTCACCGGCAAGATCACCAACTGGAACGACGCGGCGATCAAGAAGCTGAACCCGTCGGCGACGCTGCCCAACCTGCCGATCCAGACCTTCCACCGTTCGGACGGCTCCGGCACCACCGCCAACTTCACCGCGTACCTGGCGGCCGCCGCGCCGACCGACTACACCTTCGCCCCGAACAAGCTGTGGGCGGCCAAGGGCGGCCAGGCTGCGGCCGGCTCCTCCGGCCTGGCGGCTCAGGTCAAGCAGGTCCAGGGCTCCATCTCCTACTTCGAGATGTCCTACGCGACCTCCGGCAGCATCAGCACCGCGCAGATCGCCACCGGTGCCACCGCCCCGGTCGCCGTCACCGCGGACGCCGCGTCCAAGGCCGTGGGCGACGCCAAGGTCACCGGCACCGCCCCCGACCTGACGCTCGACCTCAAGCCCGCCTACACCACCAAGACGGACGGCGCCTACCCGATCGTCCTGGTCACCTACGAGATCGCCTGCGACAAGGGCAACAAGGCCGACACGCTGCCCACCCTCAAGGCGTTCCTGAACTACATCTCCAGCTCCGCGGGCCAGCAGTCGGTCGCCAGCCTCGGCTACTTCCCGCTCCCGGCCTCCCTGGCCACCCAGGTCCAGACCACCATCAACGGCCTGTCCTGATCCGACGGCTGCTGGTCCAGTGACCGACCCAGGGGGCGGACACACGGAGCGATCCGTGTCCCGCCCCCCGGGGACGCCACCCGACCGACGAACCGATGTCCCGACACAGGGCTGACCAAGCCACCTCTCGTCCGGTGCACCGCCGCCCGGTGCCGTCCCAGGGACGGCATCTTCAGACCGGAGATCCCATGGAAACCCCACGCAACACCAGTGCCCCGCCGCACGACCTGCCCCCGCAGGGCGAACAGCGCCCCCAGCCTTCCGACCACCTCGCCGGACCCGAGTCCCGGCGGGGCCGCAGTGCGTTCTCCGGCAGCGGGAAGTCCCGCCTCGGCGACACGCTCTTCGCCGGCGCCTCCCGCGGCAGCGGCATCCTGCTCCTGGTGATCATGGCTGCCATCGCGGCCTTCCTCACCTACCGCTCGATCGCCGCGATCAACGCCAACACCGGCAACTTCCTCACCACGTCCGACTGGAACACCCAGTCCGACCCGATGGTCTTCGGCATCGCGGCCATCGCGACCGGCACCATCATCAGCGCCGTCGTCGCGATGATCCTGGCCGTGCCGATCGCCATCGGCATCGCGCTGTTCATCTCGCACTACGCGCCGCGCCGGATAGCCCAGGGCCTCGGCTACGTGGTGGACCTGCTTGCCGCCGTGCCCTCGATCGTCTTCGGTCTCTGGGGCGCGCTCTTCCTGGTGCCGCACATGCTCGGCATCAACGCCTGGCTGAACCAGTACTTCGGCTGGACCTACATCTTCAAGCAGCAGCTGCCCGGCTCGCAGCCGCGCAGCCTGTTCACCGTCGGCGTGCTGCTGGCCATCATGATCCTGCCGATCATCACCGCGGTCACCCGCGAGATCTTCCTCCAGGTGCCCCGTGCCCACGAGGAGGCCGCGCTCGCGCTCGGCGCGACCCGCTGGGAGATGATCCGCACCGCGGTGATCCCCTTCGGCCGCTCCGGCATCATCTCGGCGTCCATGCTCGGCCTCGGCCGCGCGCTCGGCGAGACGATGGCCGTCGCCACCGTGCTCTCCCCGTCCTACGTGATCAACCTGCACATCCTGGACCCGGGCGGCTCGACCATCGCCCAGAACATCGCCTCGCAGTTCGGCGAGTCCCAGGGCCTCGGCCGCGATGCGCTCATCGCCTCCGGCCTGGTGCTGTTCGTGATCACCCTGCTCGTCAACGGCGCAGCGCGGCTCATCATCGCGCGCCGCAAGGAATACTCGGGAGCTGACGCCTGATGAGCAGCAGCCTTGCGAACTCGCGGAACTCCCTGAGCTCCCCCCTGACCGAACGCCGCCTCCCCCGCTGGATGCCCGCCGCGAACGCGGCGCTGGCCGCTCTGCTCGCCGTCGCCATCGGCGCCGGCTTCGACCTCAGCAGCAAGGCCCAGTGGGGCCTGATCGCCGCGATTCTCTTCATCGGCATCCAGTACGTCGCCTCGACCGTCGTCGAGGGCCGCCGCCACGCGAAGAACACCCTGGCCACCTCGCTGGTCTGGGTCGCCTTCCTGCTGGCGCTGCTGCCGCTGGTCTCCGTGCTGTGGATGACCGTCAGCAAGGGCCTGGACGTCGTCAACGCCAACTTCCTGACGCACTCGATGAACAACATCGGTCCCAACGACGAGGGCGGCGGTCTCTACCACGCGCTCATCGGGACCCTGGAGCAGGTCGCCCTGGCGTCGCTCTTCGCCGCGCCGGTCGGCATCCTGACCGCCGTCTACCTGGTCGAGTACGGCCGGAACGGCAAGCTGTCCAAGGCGGTCAGCTTCTTCGTGGACGTGATGACCGGTGTGCCGTCGATCGTGGCGGGCCTGTTCGTTCTGTCCTTCTGGATCATCATCCTCAACATGCCCTACACCGGCTTCGCGGGCTCGATCGCGCTGGCGATCCTGATGCTGCCGGTCGTGGTGCGCTCCACCGAGGAGATGCTGAAGCTCGTCCCCAACGAGCTGCGCGAGGCCTCCCTGGCCCTCGGCGTGCCGAAGTGGCTCACGATCGTCCGCATCGTGCTGCCGACCGCACTGGGCGGCATCGTGACCGGCGTGATGCTGGCCGTCGCCCGCATCATCGGCGAGACCGCGCCGATCCTGATGCTGGTCTTCGGCGCCGACGCGATCAACATGGACCCGTTCAACAACCCGCAGTCCTCGCTCCCGCTCTACGTGTGGACCGAGTACTCGCGAGGCACCGACCAGTCCCAGGCCCGCGCCTGGGGCGGTGCGCTGGTCCTGATCGTGGTGGTCATGGTGCTGAACCTGGTCGCGCGGGGCATCGCCCGATGGAAGGCGCCCAAGGGCGCCACGCGCTGACGTGCTGACGCACGGGCATACGGACATCCAGAAGTTTCAAGAAAGCGACAGAACATCATGGCCAAGCGCATCGACGTCAGCGGACTGAACGCGTACTACGGCAACTTCCGGGCCGTGGAGGACATCTCCATGATCGTCGAGCCTCGCTCGGTGACGGCCTTCATCGGCCCGTCGGGCTGCGGCAAGTCGACCTTCCTGCGGACGCTCAACCGCATGCACGAGGTGATCCCGGGCGCCCGCGTCGAGGGCAAGGTGCTGCTCGACGACGAGAACCTGTACGGCCAGAGCGTGGACCCGGTCGCCGTGCGCCGCACGGTCGGCATGGTCTTCCAGCGGCCGAACCCGTTCCCGACCATGTCCATCAAGGAGAACGTGGCCGCCGGCCTCAAGCTCAACGGCGTCCGCAACAAGAAGCTCGTCGACGAGGCGGTCGAGCGCTCGCTGCGCGGCGCGAACCTCTGGAACGAGGTCAAGGACCGCCTGGACAAGCCGGGCGCGGGCCTCTCCGGCGGCCAGCAGCAGCGTCTGTGCATCGCCCGCGCGATCGCGGTCGAGCCGCAGGTCCTGCTGATGGACGAGCCCTGCTCGGCGCTGGACCCGATCTCGACGCTGGCGATCGAGGACCTGATCGGTCAGCTCAAGGAGCAGTACACGATCGTCATCGTCACCCACAACATGCAGCAGGCCGCGCGCGTGAGCGACCGGACGGCGTTCTTCAACCTGGCGGGCGTGGGCCAGCCGGGCCGCCTGATCGAGATCGACGCGACGGAGAAGATCTTCTCCAACCCGTCGGTCCAGGCGACCGAGGACTACATCTCCGGCCGCTTCGGGTGATCCCCCAGACCCCTCCGTGGCGCTACTAGGCGGTGCCGCCACGGAGGTGCAATGCGGAAGGCCCCGGCTCCTTTACTGGAACCGGGGCCTTCCGTTCTTGACCGGCGAGGGGCGCCACCTCAGGGGCGCGAGGCTCTGCTTGATCGACTGCATGCGCGAGGAACCACCCTGCGCGGATGGCCCTGCGCGATGAGGACCACCCGCACGCCGGAGGGGGTACCTCCCGGCCGAAGGCTGGGGGATTGTCGCGCCCGCGCGCCCGAGGCGCATCTCAGCGGAGCCTCGCGCCCCTGAGGCACTAGCCGACGATCGCCCAGCTGATCCAGTAGACGAGGGCGGCGACCAGGCCCGCGGCCGGGAGGGTGATGAACCAGCCCATGACGATGTTCTTCGCCACGCCCCACCGCACCGCGCGCACCCGCTTCGTCGCACCGACGCCCATGATCGCGGAGGTGATCACGTGGGTCGTCGAGACGGGGACCTTGAACGCGTAGGACGTGACATAGAGGATCGTCGCCGCCACCGACTCGGACGCGAAGCCCTGCGGGGGGTCCAGCTCGATGATCCTGCGGCCGAGCGTCCGCATGATCCGCCAGCCGCCGGCCCAGGTGCCCAGGGACAGGACCAGCGCCGTGCTGATCTTCACCCAGAGCGGGATCGAGGTGCCGGTGTGGTGCCCGGAGATCACCAGGGCCAGGACCACGACGCCCATCGTCTTCTGCGAGTCCTGCAGGCCGTGGCCGAGGGCCATCGCCGCCGCCGAGACCGTCTGCGCCATGCGGAAATTGCGCTTCGCGCGGTGCGGGTTGACCTTGCGGAAGGCCCACATGATCCCGAGCATCATCAGGAAGCCGAAGATCAGACCCACGATCGGCGAGGTGACCATCGGAACGACGACCTTGTCCCAGACCCCGGACCAGATCACCTGGGTGCCACCGGCCAGCGCCGCCCCGATCATGCCCCCGATGAGCGCGTGCGTGGAGGAGGAGGGCAGTCCGAAGTACCAGGTGATCAGGTTCCAGACCACCGCCCCGATCAGCGCCGCCCAGAGAATGACCATCCCCTGGGTGCCGCTGGGCGTCTCGATGATGCCCTTGGTGACGGTCGCGGCCACGCCCGTGCCGAGGAACGCGCCGGCCAGGTTCATCACCGCGGCCATCAGCAGCGCGGCCTTCGGCGTCAGCGCCCGCGTCGAGACCGAGGTCGCGATCGCGTTCGCCGAGTCGTGGAAGCCGTTGGTGTAGGCGAAGCCGAAGGCCACGCCGATGACCAGTACCAGTCCGAAGATCTCCACGGGCGGTTCAGGACTCCTTGACGGCGATGGTCTCCACCGTGTTCGCCACATGTTCGAACGCGTCGGCGGCCTCTTCGAGGACGTCGACGATCTGCTTGAGCTTCAGCACCTCGATGGCCTCGTACTGGCCGCTGAACAGGTGCGCCAGCAACTTGCGGTGGATCTGGTCGGCCTGGTTCTCCAGACGGTTGACCTCGATCCAGTACTCCGTCAGGTTCGCCATCGAGCGAAGGTTCGGCATCGCCGCCGCCGTCAGCTCCGCCGCCCGGGAGAGCACCTCGATCTGCTGCTCGACACCCTTGGGCAGCGCGTCGATCTCGTAGAGGACGACGAGATCGACGGCCTCCTCCATGAAGTCCATGATGTCGTCCAGCGAGGAGGCCAGAGAGTAGATGTCCTCGCGGTCGAAGGGCGTGATGAAGGACGAGTTGAGCTGGTGGAAGATCGAGTGTGTGATCTCGTCGCCCGCGTGTTCGGCGGCCCGCATCCGGTCGGCGATCTCCGACCGCGCTGCGACATCGGCGCCGAGCAGCTCCAGCAGGAGCTTGGAGCCGGTGACAAGGTTGTTCGCCGAGGCGGCGAACATGTCATAGAAGCTCGTCTCCCGGGGGGTCAGACGAATACGCACAAAAGTCTCCGAAGTACAGGGGCGGACGTAGCGATGCTAGGCGCTGCGCCCGGACATTGCGCACACCGGGGTGCAACGGCCGACACGGAGTACCTGAAATCATCCTTGCGTACGTACAGGTGGTGGGCAGTATGGCGGGGCCGGACGCAACTAGGGTCACGCGTACGCGCAAGCCTGTGATTCGAAGCGCGCGTTTCGATATCCAGACGTGACCGGTCCACGATGCCGGGCCGCCGCGAGCCCTACCATGGACGGCATGGACGTCGTGGACGTGGACAGCACGAACCAGGACCACGCGGGGCACGTCGGCCCGCACGGCTACAGCGCGCGCAAGGACGAACACGTCAAGCGTCTGCGCCGGATCGAGGGGCAGGTCCGCGGTCTGCAGCGGATGGTCGAGAGCGACACCTACTGCATCGACATCCTCACTCAGGTCTCCGCCAGCACCAAGGCACTCCAGGCCTTCGCACTCAGCCTGCTGGAGGAGCACCTCAAGCACTGCGTCGCGGACGCCGCCGCCCAGGGAGGGCCCGAGGCGGACGAGAAGGTCGCCGAGGCGACGGCCGCGATCGCCCGCCTGCTGCGCTCCTGACCTCTCTGCCCGGCCCTCCCGCCTCCGCTCTCAGGCGGAGGCGGGAGCGGAGGGTGGGTCGTCCTCCTCGCTGACGCGCTGCTGCGGCACGCGCGGGGTCAGCGCCTCCCGTTCGCGTTCCACGCGGAGGATGGTGTCGATCCGTTCGGGGCTGAGCCTCTCACCCGGGGTGGCAGCCGCGGCGATCATGAGGTCGCCGTACATCTCGATCTCCGCCAGGGCGATCGGGTCGTCCGTGGCCACGCACGCCACCTCCTCCCATGGCCCCGAGCTCGCGGGCTGTCGCCTCCGACGGCTAGTCAACTCTTTACAGAGTAGGCAGCCCGGGCCGGGCGTGCATGGCACGTCTGGGCCATTTTGGAGACGGAAGGGGCCGGCCGCCGCTGCCGGAGCCGCGTACGGAGGCCGGATCCTCCCGCGCTACTTGCTGCCCGCCGCGGCGCTCGGCGCCACGATGTCGCCCTGGGCCGGAGTCTCGATCCTCACCGGCGTGCCGAAGGCGGAGAACTCGCTCGTCGAGGTGACCCGGACCTGGTCCTTGGCCGCCGTCGAACCGGCGACCTGGGCGAAGGTGAAGACCTCGACCACCTTGTTGATCCGGCCGTGTTCGTCGAGCCAGACGTCGTAGGGCACCTTCTTCACCGTGAAGGTGTGCGAGGCGAGGGCGAGCCCCACGGCCGCCGGGCCGGCCGCCGCCTTCGCCGCCGCGGCGAGGTCGAGCGTGCCGCGGTAGTGCTTGAGGACCGTTCCGCCCACCGTGGAGGTGTCCACGAGCGTCGCCGTCTCCGCGCCGCGCAGGGCGTCGGAGGCGCTGGCCGGATCCGTCGCGCCGCTGCTGACCAGGTTGCCGTCGCCCAACTGCTGGACCTGGAGCTTGATCCACTTGCCGGCCGGCACCTTGGCCCCGCTGTTCTGCAGGTAGACCACGCCGGGGCTGACGACCTCGTTCAGGTGGCCCGGCGCGCTGGTGCCCGAACCGGCGGGGACCGCGACCTGGACCCTCCCCAGATGCGCCCCGTAGTCGTAGGCGCCGGTGCCGTGCAGCGTCATCTGCTTGGTGGCGGAGACCGTCCGGAGCGTGGTGACGTCCTGGAGGTAGCCGTTGTGCCCGGTGATGTCCGCCGCCGAGCGGACGGCCGTCAGCGGATCGGCGGCGAGGTGGTCGGAGGCCGGGTCGACCGTCTGGGCGTCGCTGCTCGTGCCCGGAGCGGCGCCGGACGAGCAGGAGCTGAGCGCGGCGACGGCGATCGCTGCGACGAGTGCGGCGCGGAGCGGGCGGGACATCGTTTCCTCCAGGACACGGCGTGCGTGTGCGCTGTGACTAACGAGGTCGAGGGGGTGGGGTTACGGCCGTCCGGGTTACCGTTGAATCGTGACGAAAGAGGCGGGTCCCGCCATACCGGCCCAGCGACGTCAGGGAGAACCGATGCACCAGACGTCCGTTGCGGAGAAAGGCGCGTTCGCCGTGGCGAAGTGCAGCTGCGGTTGGCACTCCCCGGCTCGACGTTCCCGCGACAAGGCCCGCAGGGACGCTGCCGAACACCACGCGGACGTCGACGCGTAGCCGTCCGCGCGGAACCCGCTCCCACCGCACCACCGCACCACCGACACCGCCAGGCCCATGCCGCCCGGAGTGCGCCCCTGATTCCCAGGGGATGCAACCCTCCGGGCGGTTTCCTCGTCTACTCCCGCGTAACCACCGGGCGGGACGGTAGAAGGAAGACCATGGGCGACCACGGCAGCACGCGTCGTAATCTCCTGCGGGTCGGCGGCGCGCTCGCCGCCGGCGTCGGCATCGCCGCCTGCGCGGACACGCAGCGTCGGGCCTCCGCATCCGGCTCCGGTTCGGGCTCCGCCTCCGGGGTGTCGAGCGCCAGGGGAACGACGGGCACGCCCCTCGCGGCGACGGGCGCCGACTGGGCCGCGCTGGCCAAGGGACTGGCCGGCCAGCTGATCCGGCCCGGCGACTCCCGCTACGGCGAGGCGGCCGAGCTGTTCCAGCCCCGCTTCGACGCGATCAGGCCCGCCGCGGTCGCGTACGCCGCCTCCCCGCACGACGTCGCCACCTGCCTCGCCTTCGCCCGCCGGTACGGCGTGCCGATCGTGGCGCGGAACGGCGGACACAACTACGCGGGCTGGTCCACCGTCAGCAACGGCCTGGTCGTCGACGTCGGCCGGATGAACACCGTGCAGGCGAACGGGAGCGTCGGAGCCGGGGCACGGCTCGTCGACGTCTACAACGGCCTCGCCGCGTCGGGACGGACGATCCCGGCCGGCTCCTGCCCGAGCGTCGGCGTCAGCGGCCTGACGCTGGGCGGCGGCGTCGGGGTCACCGGTCGCGCCAACGGACTGACCTGCGACAACCTGACCGGCGCAGAGATCGTCACGCCGGACGGCAGGATCCGCGAGGTCAACGCCCATCAGGACGCCGACCTCTTCTGGGCGCTGCGGGGAGCCGGCGGCGGCAACTTCGGCGTGGTCACCCGCCTCGACTTCCGCACCCACCCCGCCGACGACTGCAGCTACGGCTTCCTCTCCTGGCCCTGGTCGAAGGCCGCCGCGGTGATCCAGGCCTGGCAGGCCTGGGCCCCCACCGCGCCGGACGCCCTCTGGGCCAACCTGCACATCAGCGCCTCCTACGACGGCAACCTGCGCATCGCCTCGACGGTCAACCTGCTGGGCGGCTCGCGCACCGAGCTGGGCAACCTGGTCGACCGCCTCTCCGTGCGCCCGAGCAGCGCGTCGCTGCACAGCGCCTCCTACATGACGACCATGGAGGTCATGGGCGGCGTCACCGGCCTCCCGGTGGCCCGTGACCACGTCCACGGCTCACTGCCCGGCCACAACCCGTCCGGCACGCTGGTCCGCTCCTCGTACGGCGCGCGCTCGGACATCTTCACCCGCCGCCTCAGCGGCGCGGGCGCGGCGGCGGTGGTCGCCGCGGTGGCCCGCTACCCGCGCAGCGCGCCCTCCGGCGGGCACGGCGCGATCGCCTTCGACGCGCTGGGCGGCGCGATCAACCGCGTCGGGGCGCGGGACACGGCGTTCGTGCACCGCAGCGGGCTCTTCATGGCCCAGTACACCGCGGACTACCCGGCGGGCGTGACGGGCGGCTCGGCGGCGGACCGCAGCTGGGCCTGGCTCAACGGCGCGTGGAACGCGATGCGGCCGTACGCCGGCGGCGAGGCCTACCAGAACTACGCCGACCCGCAGCTGCGCAACTGGGAACAGGCCTACTACGGCGCGAACGCGCCCCGCCTCCGCCAGGTGAAGAAGGCCTACGACCCCACCGGCCTCTTCCGCTTCCCCCAGGGCATCCCTCTGGCGTAGTGCACGCCGGGCCTGCGGAGAGTGGCAACACACCGGGGGCGCGCGGCTCGGCTGATCTCTGCGCCTCCGGCGCGCCACGTTCCTGCGAGGGGAAGGTGCGACCCCAGGGGCGCGGGGCTGTGCTTGATCCACTGAGTCCGCGACAAGCCACCCGTCCAGGCAGAGCCCCGAACGCGCGGGGCCATCCTCCTCCGGGTGGTTGCTCGCGCCCCTGGAGGTCCCTGCAACGGGCTCGGGTGCGTCAGAGCTACGCCGCGAGGTCCTGGGGGCCGTTCGGGGTGGTGTCAGGAGTGCCCGCGGCGACCGCGCGCACCTGGGGACCGCCACGGCGGGTGCCGCGGGTCCTCGCGGTGACGAGGGGGGCCAGCGAGGACCGCGTCAGGGCGTGGGTGAACTGCGTGAGCACGGCCATCGCGACCGGCGCGAGCAACAGCACCGTCGCCGCTGCGAGCGCGAAGCCGCCGAGGATGTCGGACGGGTAGTGCACCCCGACGAACATCCGCAGCAGGCCCTCCAGGCAGGCCAGCCCCACCCCGATCAGCCCCAACCGCCGGTTGACCAGCAGCAGGCCGATCGCGACCGCCATCGTGAAGGTCGCGTGATCGCTGGCGAACGAGCCGTTCGCCTGGTGCTCCATCAGCAGGTGGATCTGGCCGGGGTGGTCGACGAACGGTCTGGGCCGTTGGACCATCGCCCGCACCGGGACGTTCATCAGCAGCGCGAGCCCCGCGGCGAGCCCCGCCCACAGCACTCCGGCGACCCCGACCGGCGCGTCCGCGGTCCGTCGGGCCCGCAGCCAGGCGTAGAGCAGGAGCAGGACGGACGCCAGCGGCACGCCGTACTCGCCGAGGTAGGCGAGCGCGGAGTCCAGAGCGTGCGGCAGATGCGCGGACAGCCCGTTGACGGCCGAGACCACCGACCAGTCGAGGGTCCCTCCGCCACCGCTGTCGGCCAGTAGCGTGACCACCCCGCACCTCCGCTAACACCACTGTGAGCCCGTTGCCGCCAAGCAACCCCCGTTGTGTGCGCCGTTGCACCAAGGTCAAGTGTGCTCGCTCTACTGCGGGCACAACGGAACGAATGCCCCAAAGCGTTCCGCTTAGGCGCGAAGTTATCGGAATGTTGCCCTTCGCTCACGGGACCGGCACAACCGGCGCGTCGTGCGTCAGTGCCCGTTGGCGATGGTGCCGTTCAGCTGGACGGTCGGCATGGCGTTCGCACTGGACCCGGTGACGCGGGTGGCGCCGAAGTAGTCGCCCTCGGAGTCGATCGAGTCGAAGCGGATCACGGCGCCCGTGTGCGGGGCGTTGATCATGTAGCCGCCGCCGACGTAGATCCCGACATGGTGGATCTGCGAGGGGTCGTGCGGGTCGTGCGAGAAGAAGACCAGGTCCCCCGGCAGGAGTTGGCTGCGGCTCGGATGCGGGCCCGCGTACCACTGGTCCGCCGCGACACGCGGCAGCGCGATGCCGACGCTCTTGTAGGCCGCCTGGGTGAGCCCGCTGCAGTCGAACCGGTAGCCCTGCGAGGCCAGTCCCTCGCCGCCCCACTGGTACGGCGTGCCGAGCTTGGACTGGGCGAAGTAGATCGCGCCCTCCGCCTGGGCGGACACGCTCATCGTCGTCGCGGCGGTGAACGACTGCGCGAGCTTCTTGATGTTGGCGACGTAGTGCTGCGTCTCCGCGATCGGCGGCACCCCGCCCGCGCTGATCACCGCGTACGGGCCGGCGTTGTAGGCCGCCAGCATGTTGGCCTGCTTGTCACCCGGCACGGCCGCCGTGTCCTTGGCGAGCTGGCAGTCGTAGGACGCCGCGGAGGGGATCGCGTCGGCCGGATTCCACGGGCTGGGCGTGTGGCTGTGGGTCGGGTCGATCCCGTAGATCTTCCAGGTGCCCGGCATGAACTGCGCTATCCCCTGCGCGCCGACCGGGCTCTGCGCGGTCGCGCTGAAGCCGCTCTCCTGGAACAACTGCGCCGCCAGCAGAGGCGGCGTCAGCTCGGGGCAGAGACTGCCCCACTGCTGGATCAGCCCGGTGTATGCGGTGGGAACCGTCCCCGGCGCGAGGGAGAGCGTGCCCTGCGCGGCCGCCTGGTTGATGTTCCCCGCCGTGATCATCACGGCCGAGACGAACGCGGCGAACAGCGCCACCACCGCGCCGGCCACACCGCCGCCGACGAGCGCGGCCCTGCGTGGAACCGCCATCAGGTGCCTCCGGGCCGTCGATCGGGTGGTTCGCCGCGGTCGCGGCGGCTACGCGGCGTCATATTGGCTTATATGAGCGGTCAGTAGGGCAGGAGCAGGGGCGAAAGCCCCTCCGGTCGTCTCCGGACAGTGTCGGCGAGAGCGTTGCCGATGGCAATCACCGGTGATACAGAGAGTTAGCGGTAGGGTCGATCGGGCGACGTCAGGGGTTCCGCGCACTCCGGCGGACCCCCATCGTGGCAGTTGTGACGAGCGCCTCGGGAGGGAACCTCCGCAAAGTGGCCAAGTCGACATCGGATCTGGCCAAGAATGGGGCAGAGCTCTTCGCCACGGCCGGGCCTTGGGCTTTGAATGATGATCAGGTGGGTGGTTGCGTTGTATCTGAGTGCGGGTAACAAGGGTGACATCAACACCATCATTGGCGGGATCGCGCCCAACTGGGGCCCGTTCGCCAATCTGGGCACGCAGGCCCGGACGATGGTGGAGGTCGTGATGGCGGTGGCCATTCTCGGCTGCCTGGCGATCGCGATCTGGGGCGCCGCAAAGCAGCGCATCGGCGCGACGGCGCTGCGCGACACCTTCAGCGCCGAACAGGGCAAAGGGCTGATCATCGCCGGGCTGACCGGCGTGTTCATCATCGGATCGCTGGGGACGCTCTTCACCATTGTGTATGGAATGGCGATCTGACTAGTCGTCCGAGTCCCCTAGCCCGAAATGACTAGTCCGGATCGGTGAATCCCCGCCCACGGGTCACCGTCCGGGTGTCAGAGTTGACGCATGCCCCACCCCGGGGTGCGCGCCGCCTGCCCACCTGCCCGCCCACCTCGTCCCAAGGGGGCTGCCGTGTCCGTCTCCGACGACCAGCCGCACACACGTACCCGCCTCCCGGCGGGCGACCAGCCGCTCGGGCCGCAGGCCCCTGGGCTGAAGCGGCTGCGGTTGTTGGGCGGCGTGTTCGTCGTGGTGTTCCTGCTGGTGATCGCCGTCGCGGTGATCAACCGCAGCAACGGCGGCGGTGCCAACGGCGCGAACGGCGGCGGCACCTCCAACGACACCGGCAACGGCGGCACCCACGCCTCGTCCACGGCCCCGACGGGCACCCAGCCGGTGACGACGACGGCCAACGGCATCGGGGTCCAGTACCCCCACACCAGCGAGGGCGCGCAGAGCGCGGCGGCGAACTATTCGGTGGCCCTCGGCTCCAGCGACATGTACGCCACGGCGAGCCGCCACGCGATCCTGCAGACGGTGACAGACCCGTCCGTGACCTCCACCCTGCAGACCAGCTTCGACGCGTCCTACGACGCCCAGGCCGCCAAGCTGGGACTGACGAACGGTCATGGGCCGAACGGCCTGGTCTTCGTCTGCCGTCCGAACCCGGTCGGCACCAAGGTCGACAGTTACGCCCAGGACAAGGCGACGGTCGAGATCTGGACCAACGGCCTGATCGGCCTCGCCGGCTCGGGGTCGACCCAGCCGGTCACCGAGTTCTGGTTCACCATGACGCTGGAGCTGCACTGGGTGGGGGGCGACTGGAAGGTGCTGAGCTTCTCACAGGTCGACGGCCCCACTCCGGTCAGCGGCAACCAGAAGGTCTCCGACTTCAACGCCATCGCCAATGCCGCCACGCAGTTCGGAGGGTTCCGCTATGCCCGTTGACCTCCGCAGATTGATCCCGCTCGCCACGGGCATGGCGGCGGTGCAGACTCTGCTGCTCACCGGCTTCGCCGCAGCGGCTTCCCCGAGCCCGACGCCTGCACCTTCCAAGGCCAACTGCAACGGACTGATCGGCTTCGCCAAGCAGTTCTGCGAGCAGGGGGCCAACACCAACACCCCCTCAGGCAACGGCCTCCCCGGCTCCGTCGATCCCGTCCAGTCGCTCGCCGACAGCTGCGCGAAAGCCGCCGCCTGGATCGTGCGCAAGCTCTCCGCCGGGATCGACAGCACCAGCAACGTCGACTTCACCAACGCCGCGTTCCTCAAGCAGTACGCCATCGTCTTCGCCGCCGCGACCTTCCTCACCCTCCTGCTGTGGCTGCTCGCCATCACCAAGCGCGCAGCCCGTGGCGTACCCCTGCACACCGCGTTCGGTGAGGCCATCGGGTTCCTCTGGCTGACCGTGATCGCGTCCGCGTTCACCCCGCTGATCCTCTACACCGTGGTCAGCGCCACCGACGGGCTCACCGAGGGCATCGCCGCGGGGACGAAGACCGATACCGCGACCTACCTCGGCACCTTCGCCGACACCCTCACCTCGGGGAGGATCGGCGGCGGGCCGATCATCCTGGTGCTGGTCTCGCTCATCGCGATCCTCGCGGCCGCCGTCGTCTGGCTGGAGATGTGGGTGCGCACCGCGATGCTCTACATCGGCGCCCTGCTGGGGACCGTCGTCTACGCCGGGCTCGTCGACAAGCAGCTGTGGAAGCACGTGCGGCGCTGGGCCGGGCTCATGATCGCGATCATCCTGATCAAGCCGGTCATCGTCATCGTGCTCGGGCTGGCCGGGGCGATCGCCTCCTCCGCCGGGGCCAACGACGCGTTCTCCACCGTCACCTCCGGTGTCGCCATCCTGGTGCTCTCGATCTTCGCCAGCTCCGTGATCTACCGCTTCGTGCCCGGCTTCGGCGACGACATGGTCGCCATGCGCCGGGCGCGCGCGCAGGCCGTCAGCGCCGGGCGCGCCGTCGTGAACGGGCCGGCGAACTTCATGAAGCAGGGCATCAACACCCACGCCGGCCGTGACGGCGAGTCCGGCGGCGGCAGCGGTGGCGGCAGCGCCGCCGGCGGCGTGCAGCCCGGCATCGCCGCACACGCGACCCGTAACACGCCGGCTCCGCCGGCCCAGGGCGGCGGGCCCGACCAGGCAGCTGCTGCCCGTACCACCAGCACGTTCGCCAAGGGAGGCGGGAACCAGCCGTGACCACCCCACCTGTCGGGCAGTACCGGCGCACGTATCTGATCGGGAAGGCCAAGCCCAACGCGGTCATCGGCCGCAACCGCGAGGGCGGCGAGATCTTCCTGATCATCTTCTGCGCCTTCCTCGGCATGATGTGGGGCATCCTCGTCCCGGTCCTGCCGATCCGGCTGCTCGGGCTGATCGGCCTGCCGGTGATCGGCTTCGCGATCGTCTACGTCCCCTACCGCAAGCGGACCTTCTACAAGTGGGCCGAGATCAACCGCAGCTACAAGCGGATCTCGCGGTCCTCCTCCTTCCGCTCCGGCGCGATGGAGGCGGGAACGCGGCTCGCGGGCGGCGAGGTCGAGGTCGGCCCGCCGCCGGGGATCGGCCGGATCCGCTGGCTGGCCGCGCCCTTCGGGCCCGACGAGGTCGCCGTGCTGCTGCACCTCGACCGCCGCACCGTCACCGCCGCGATCGAGATCGAGGGGCCCGGCGTCGGTCTGCGCGACAGCGAGGACCAGGAAGCCCTGGTGGAACGGTTCGGCACGCTGCTGCGCCACGTCGCCAACGGCGACGGCTTCGTGACCCGGCTGCAGATCCTCGCCCGCACCCTCCCCGCCGACCCCGACGCGCACGCCAAGGACGTCGCCCGGCGCGGTGACGGCGCCGCGCTGGACTGGCTCAAGGAGTCCTACGACCAGTTGCAGGCGATGGTCTCCACCTCCTCCGAGCAGCACCGCGCCTACCTGGTCGCCTGCATGCCGTACACCCGCGAACTCGCGGCCGAGGCCCAGGCCATGGGCCGTACCGCGCACAGCCGCGCGCGCGGCGACGAGGGCCTGGCCGCCGTCATGGCCCGCGAGCTGACCGACATCTGCGCCCGGCTCGCCGAGGCGGACATCCGCGTGCGCCAGCCGCTCGGGCAGGCCAGGCTCTCCTCGCTGCTGCACTCCATGTACGACCCCGACCACCAGATCGACCACATCCAGGCCATGTCCAAGCGCAACGCCTGGCCGGCCGAGCTGGACGCGACCCACCAGCACTTCCTGCAGGCCAAGACCCGTGAGTCGGCGACCCGCGAGCCGTGGTGCCACGCCACCGCGTGGATCAAGGAGTGGCCGCTGACGCCCGTCGGCGTGAACTTCCTGGCCCCGCTGCTCGTGCACACCCCTGACGTGATCCGGACCGTGGCCGTCTGCATGGACCTGGAGCCCACGGACGTCGCCATCGAGCGGATGCTGACCGAGAAGACCAACGACGAGGCCGAGGCCAGCCGCGCCGCGAAGATGAACCGGACCGTCGACCCGCGCGACCTGGCCCACACCGGCCGCGTCGACCAGCGCGGCGAGGATCTGGCGTCGGGGGCGGCCGGGGTGAACCTGGTGGGCTACATCACCGTCAGTTCGCGCTCTCCGGAGGCGCTGGCGCGCGACAAGCGCACCATTCGCGCCTCTTCCGGCAAGAGCTATCTCAAGCTGGAATGGTGCGACCGGGAGCACCACCGCGCCTTCGTCAACACGCTCCCCTTCGCCACCGGCATCCGCCGCTGACCCCCTAAGCACGCTCGAACCACTGGAGGCCGGCCATGGCAGCACCACTCGGAGGCATGACCGAGGGGTTCACCAGCTTTCTCTTCGGCAAGATCGAGACGACCCGGCTCCCGGTGCGCACCTCCACCGGCCAGGCGCAGGCCGTCTACCTGCCGACGGCCGCTCCCGGGCTCGGCGACTCGGGCGTCATCATCGGCCGTGAGGTCTACAGCGGCAAGGGCTACGTCTACGACCCCTTCCAGCTCTACGGCCAGCAACTGCCGGCTCCGCACTGGCTGGTGCTGGGGGAGTCCGGCAACGGCAAGTCCGCGCTGGAGAAGACCTACGTCCTGCGGCAGCTGCGGTTCCGCGACCGGCAGGTCGTGGTCCTGGACGCACAGGGCGAGGACGGCGTCGGCGAGTGGAACCTCATCGCCCGGGCCCTGGGGATAACTCCGGTCAGGCTCGACCCGATGGCCGCGATGGCCGGCGGCGTGAAGCTCAACCCGCTCGACCCGGCGATCACCACGACGGGCCAGCTGGCGCTGCTGCGCACCATCATCGAGGTCGCGATGGGTCGCAGCCTGGAGGAGCGGGCCGGGTTCGCGCTCAAGGCCGCGCACGCGCACGTCACCGCGACGGTGACGGACCGCCAGCCCGTGCTCGGCGACATCATCGACGCGCTGCGGACCCCGAACACCGACTCGATCGACGCGCTTGGCGTCTCCCTCGACGAGATCCAGACCTGGGGCCTGGACGTCGCCCTGGTCCTGGACCGCCTCGTCGACGGCGACCTGCGCGGCATGTTCGACGGCCCGACGACGACCGGCATCGACCTGGACGCGCCGCTGATCGTCTTCGACCTCTCCCACATCGACCGCAACTCGATCGCGATGCCGATCCTGATGGCGATCGTGGGCGTCTGGCTGGAGCACACCTGGATCCGGCCGGACCGGCGCAAGCGCATCTTCCTGGTGGAGGAGGCGTGGCACATCATCAACTCGCCGTTCGTGGCGCAGCTGTTCCAGCGGCTGCTGAAGTTCGGGCGGCGGCTCGGCCTCTCCTTCATCGCGGTGGTGCACCACCTCTCCGACGTGGTCGACGGCGCGGCCGCGAAGGAGGCGTCGGCGATCCTGAAGATGGCCTCGACCAGGACCATCTACATGCAGAAGGCCGACGAGGCGAGAGCCACCGGCCGGGTGCTGGGGCTGCCACGCTGGGCGGTCGAGATCATTCCGACGCTCTCGCCGGGCATCGCGGTCTGGGACGTCAACGGCAACGTGCAGGTGGTGAAGCACATCATCACGGAGCTCGAACGCCCGCTGGTCTTCACGGACCGGGCCATGACGGAGGACGCGATCGCAGAACGGACCCGCGCCTCGCAGCAGCTCGCCGACGACCCGGCGGCGTGATGGCCTCCGCGCCACCGCCGCCGCGCGGCGTCCAGGGCCGCGGCGGTTCGCCCACCGGCGGCCCCTCGGGCGCGCCGTCGGGCGGGCGCGGCATTCCTGACGGGGCGATCGTCGGCCTGCTCGCCTTCCTGCTCGGGACGACGGCGCTGTTCTGGGCCGCAACCGCGCTGGGCGGCGTGATCTCGCACGGACAGCTGCCCCATCCGTTGCCCTTCACCTCGACGGCGGGCGCGATCCGGCATCTGGCGACGGCGCCGAACGACCTCCCCGGCGCCTGGCCCACGACCGTGCGGGCCACGCTCCCTTCACCGCTCGCGTTCTGGCTCACCTTCTTCGCCCTGCTCGCGCTGATCCTCGCCGTCCTGCTCACCCTGGCGACGGCCCGTGCCCGGCACCGGGCGACGCTCGCCGCCGCGGCGGCCGGCGGCCCGCACCCGCCGGCCCAGCGCCGACCGGAGCCCTCAGCCGCTGTGACACCCGCCACCGCTGTGACGCCGACGGCGGCGCCGGTCGGCGGCGGCACGCGCCTGCGGAAGGCGAGCGGGACGGCCGCGCCGGGCGCGCGAGTGTCGGCCGACGCCGCAGGGGCCCGGTCCGGCGAGGGCCGGTCACCGCAGCAGGTGTCGGCGCCGACCTTCGGCCCGCCCTGGGCCGCCGCCGAGAACGGCCTGTCCACAGGCGCCACCGGCACGGTCCCGCCGGCGCCCCGTCCCGCCGCACCCGTCGTTCCCGGTCCGGCCGCTCAACCCCCCGCCGCGGCAGGGCTCGACGAGAACCGCACCTACCTGCCGGGACAGAGCGCGCCGGGGTCGGTCAGGCGCGGCATGCCGCCGGTCGCGCCCATGCCGCCGATGCCGACCAGGCCGCCGGCGCCGCCGGCCCGCTTCGTGCTGCCCGAGGGAACCACCTGTGTCCTCGCCCCCGAGGCGAGCGCCGCGGCCCGGCTCGCGCTGCTGGGCGAAGTGATCGCCGACGCCAAGACCGACCCGCTGCTCGTCGTCGGCGCCGATCCGGCTCTCTGGGAGGGGCGGCCGCCCTACCGGCGCGCGGCACGGTTCGACCCGCAGCAACTCACCGGCGAGGACCCGGAGCAGCCCCGGGGCCGCTGGGCCCCGCACAGCGGTTGCGAGGACACCCTCGTCGCGACCGTCCGCGCCCACGCGCTGCTGCTCCCCACCGCGCGCCCTGCCGCTGACGCCGAGGAGCAGGGCGTCCGCGATCTGGCGGAAACGCTTCTGCGCTGCTGGCTGCACGCCGCCGCCCTCGGCGGCCGGCCGTTCCGTCATGTCGCCCGCTGGGCCTCGGCGGGCGGCGGAGCCGCCCGGCAGGAGGCGGTGGCGATACTCAACACCACCGACGCGCACCGCTCCGGCGAGGGCTGGGGCGGATTGCTCCAGGCCGCCCTGCTGCGGCCCGCCCCCGCCCTCGACGCCGCACTCGCCCGGGTGCGGGCGGCCCTCGGCGCGCTGGCCGAGCTCCACATCCTGACCGCCTGCACGCCCACCTCGCCCTCCACGGCACTCGACCCCGGCATGCTGCTGCGCGCCGGGGAGGCGAACAGCCTCTACGTCCTCGGCAACGCCGGCGACACCCGTCTGCGGGAGCCCGGCGACAAGGCCCCGCCGGCGCACGCGGCGATGCCGCTGCTGACCGCCCTGGTGGACGACGTCTTCGAGCGGGCCAGGCGCACCGCGGTCCGCTCCTCCGGCGGGCGGCTCGACCCGGCGCTGACGTTCGTCCTGGACGACATCGCCGCCGTGGCCCCCTTCCCCGGACTGCCCGACCTGATGGCGCGCGGCGGCCCGCTCGGACTGCGGGCGCTGGCCCTGCTCCGCTCCCCCGAGCAGGCTCGCGCTCGCTGGGGCGACCGCGCCGTCCACAGCCTGTGGACGAACGCCGACCATCGCGCCGTCCTCGGTCCGCTCGCACCGGAGCCCCTCGCCGCCCTCCTCGCGGCCGTCGGCTCGCTGGGCGATTCCCCTCAAGGCGGCCTGGACCGGGACGAACTCCTCCTGCTGCCCGGACGACGGACCGGCACCCCGCAACGTTTCCGCATCACCGCCCAGGTCCGCTGACCTTCGGCCCTGCCGCTGGGTCGGGCACTGCCGTACGCTCGTCTCTCCTGACACTCGGACGAAGGACCACCAGAGAGATGAGCAGCAACGGGGGTTGGTGGCAGCCCACTCCGCCGCCCGGACGACCGGCGGCGGGACCCGGGGGCCGGGTTGGCAGGGCCCGCCCGGCGGACCGGGTGGCCCGGCCGGACCGTGGGGCTTCTTCCCGCAGGCGCCCAAACCCGGCGTCATACCGCTGCGCCCGCTCAACGTCGGCGAGATCGTCCAGGCGGTCTTCACCACCATCCGCTACAACTTCCTCGCGGTGTACGGGCCTGTGCTCATCACCGGGCTGGGGGTGCTCGCCGTCCTCGGCGTCGTGGGCGGGATCCTCTACTCCCCGCTCCACTCCTTCTGGGTCGACGCACACGACAACATCGGCACCTACGGCTGGGAGCCGAGTGCCGGTGAATGGGCGAGCCTGGGCGTCGCCATGGGCGTCCTGCTGCTGGTGTTCAGCCTCGGCTACCTGGCGATGTACGTCAGCTCCTCGCTCACGAGCATCGCGACGCTGCGTCACGCCGTCGTCGGCCGCAGGGTGACGCTCCGCCAGGTCACCACCGAGAGCCGCCCGCACGTGTGGCGCCTGCTCGGCGCCACCCTGCTGATGTACCTGGTGGCCATGGGCGGAATGATCGTCACCGCCGTGCTGGTCATTCTGATCGACCTCGTCACGCAGTCGCCCGGACCGGTCATCGGCTTCGGCCTGCTTCTCTACCTCGCCGCCGCTGCCTGGGGCGTCTACGCCCAGATCCGCCTGATCCCGATGACCAGCGTGGTCATCCTCGAGGGCGCCCGCCCGGTGGCGGCCCTTCGCCGCGCCTGGCGGCTCAACGAAGGCGCCTGGTGGCGCTCGTTCGGCGTCACCCTGGTCATGCTCCTGCTGGTCGGCATCGCCAGCCAGGTCGTCATGATGCCCTACCAGCTCTTCACCAGTTCGGTCTCCGGCTTCACCCCGCCCACGGGCGGCCCGCTCGACTCCGCCCAGCTGCAGCAGCTCATGGCGGCCGAACTGCTGGACATCGCGTTGGTGACGCCCATGGTCCTGCTCGTCAACCTGGCGACCATCCCGATCACCCCGCTGACCCAGGGGCTCCTGTACATCGACCGCCGCATCCGTCGCGAGAGCCTCGACCTGCAGCTGGCGGAGGAGGCGGGCATCCCGTTCTGGCAGCCTCAGCAGCAGGCTCAGCCGACGGCGCCGCAGGACTATCCCCCGTCGAGCGAGGCCCTCTGACGCTCCGGCGCACAGGCGCACCGGGACGGCGGGCGGGCGGACATGTCCGCCCGCCGTCAGAACTCCGCAATTCCACGGATGCGGAGGCTCCCGCTGCCTGCCTAGCGTGGTGGGGATGTTGCGGGGCGAAGGGGCGCGCGGCTGAGGCGGCTCGACCGACGAGGCGACTCGGAGGCGCTGCCGAGGACGGTTCCGGTGGACGGAAGGGCTCGGTCCTGCGCGGGTTCGGGCACGACGTCGCGGACCGGCCCTGACCCCGCGTCCGCCCGACCGTCGCCGCTGATTGTGAGCCCGCTCCGTGATCGCCACATTGCCGTTGGACAGTCCCCGTTGGCACGACCTCCACGGAGTGGCGGTCGACGAGGTGAAGGAAGTCCTGGAGGCGGTGGCGGCCACGATCGCCACCGGGACCGGGAGTGAGTGGCGGGAGCCCTGGAGCCGGGTCCTCGACGGCCTGCTGGAGCAGGAGACCCTCTACAGCGGCGCCTACGCCGTCCTGCCGCACATCGTCGGCGCGGCCGCAGCCTCACCGGGTCATTTCGCGGACCTGTGGGTGGACATCGGATGCATGGTCACCGCAGGGGCCGCCGACCCGCTCCCCGCCGACCTCGAAGCGGGATTCAAGGCCGCACGTTGTTCGGCCGGGGTGGCGGCCGCACGGTGCTTCCTCGGCGTCGGCACGCCCGCCGCGCAGTGTGCGGACCTCGCGCTCGCCTGCGTGGCACTCGACGGCCACCACATCGGCCAAGCACTCTGGCGCGACCTCTACCCCGAGGAGGAGAGCGTCGTGCTGTGCTGCCCCGGGTGCGAGTCCGAGACGGAGATCCCCGACTTCTTCGTGGACCCGGTGCATCCGCCCTTCGAAGCACCGGAACTGCCGCAAACCGCTCAGGACCACCAGGGCGAACCGATCTGGGGCGAGATCGCCGAGACGCTGCAGGAAGGGGCGCTCGGGGCGGGGTGGGAACCCTTCATGCGGCTGGCACACGCGGTCGCGGCGGCGGGTCTGCCCAGGGAGATGCCGGGCCGGGCCGTCCTGTGCCTGGTCGCAGGCATGGTGGCGGCCAAGGGCACCCCGGACTGGGCGGGGAGGGCATGGGCCAGGACCCTGATGCTGCTGGCGGGAAACTTCCGTTGCCCCCAGTGCGCGCAGATCTGGAGCACCGCCGACTGCCTGGTGGAGGCACCCGGCGGTGCGCGCCCGCAGGAGCCCCTGGCGTCGGCGTCAGTGCCGGCGGCGAGGCAGCCCGGGACGACCGGGAGGACCGGGAGGACCGATGCGCCGGAGAAGGGACTTCGGTGGGAGGGCGGCGCGCTCCTCGCCGCCGACGGAACCTCCCGAGGCCGGGTGACCGTCCTCTCCGGCTCCTCGTCCGGACCCGGGGAGGGTGTCAACGCCCTCACGGTCGCGTCCCTTCCGGGCGGACCGACGTTCGTCGCCGCAGCCGGGGACAGTGGTGTGGTGCACGTGTGGGACGCCGCGGGCGGCCGGCTGGTCCACGAGGCGATGACGGTGCAGCAGAACCCCGTCCAGTCGCTGACGGCCCTTGGGCTCTCGGACGGTGACGTCCTGCTGGCCGCCGGATACGCCGACGGGACGGTCGCCCTCTGGGACGCGATCACCGGGCAGCAGGTCTGTGAACCCGTCGCCAACTGGCTCGGCGCCGTGAACAGCATGTGCACCGCGATGGTGCCGGACGGCCGGACCCTGCTCGTCACCGCCACCCCACGGGGCGCGGTCCGGGTGCGGGACCCACGCACGGGAGAATCCGTCGCGCGCCTCAACCCCCACGGCCGTGCGATCGAAGCGATCACCGCAGTCCCGATCGCTGCCGGCCACACCCTGATAGCCGCCGCGGACGCCCAGGGCGACGTCCACCTCTGGGATCCGGCCGTCGAGGACGCGTGGGAGCCGGGCGCCGCAGTACAACTGAGCAAGCAGGCACGTGAGGATCTCCGACACCGGGTGACGGACGTGGCAGCCGTGCCGATGAGCGACCGCGCTCTGCTGGCCACCGGAGATCGCCGGGGCGTGATCGTGCTGTGGGATCCCGCCACCGGAACGCCGGTCGGTGAAAGCCTGCCTCCGGATGCTCCGGGGAGTCCGCTGACGGCCATGGCCGCCGTCCCACTCCCGGGCCCGCTGCCCGGACGGCGCACCGTCCTGGCCACCGGCAGCAAGGCCGGCCGGAGCCTGCGGGTATGGGAACCGGCAACCGGCCTGGTCCAGCACCTGGCCCTGGACGTGGCGGTCACCTGCCTGGCGGCCGCCGGTTCCGAGCTGATCGTCGGACACGACCGCGGCGTTCTCAGTCTCTCGCTCGATCTGTGACGAGCCGAATGACCGACTACTGAATGCGGAATGCGGACATCTGGGTCCGGAACGCAGTGAAGCCCCCTGACCTATGGTCAGGGGGCTTCACTGGAAAGGTTGTTCGGCGGCGTCCTACTCTCCCACAGGGTCCCCCCTGCAGTACCATCGGCGCTGTGAGGCTTAGCTTCCGGGTTCGGGATGTAACCGGGCGTTTCCCTCACGCTATGACCACCGAAACACGGTGAAACAAGCGGTGATCGCTGTCTCAGAACAGCACAGTGGACGCGTAGCAACTATGGACAAGCCCTCGGCCTATTAGTACCGGTCAGCTCCACCCCTCACAGGGCTTCCACATCCGGCCTATCAACCCAGTCGTCTACTGGGAGCCTTACCCCATCAAGTGGGTGGGAGTACTCATCTCGAAGCAGGCTTCCCGCTTAGATGCTTTCAGCGGTTATCCCTCCCGAACGTAGCCAACCAGCCATGCCCTTGGCAGGACAACTGGCACACCAGAGGTTCGTCCGTCCCGGTCCTCTCGTACTAGGGACAGCCCTTCTCAATACTCCTGCGCGCGCAGCGGATAGGGACCGAACTGTCTCACGACGTTCTAAACCCAGCTCGCGTACCGCTTTAATGGGCGAACAGCCCAACCCTTGGGACCTACTCCAGCCCCAGGATGCGACGAGCCGACATCGAGGTGCCAAACCATCCCGTCGATATGGACTCTTGGGGAAGATCAGCCTGTTATCCCCGGGGTACCTTTTATCCGTTGAGCGACGGCGCTTCCACAAGCCACCGCCGGATCACTAGTCCCTGCTTTCGCACCTGCTCGACCCGTCGGTCTCACAGTCAAGCTCCCTTGTGCACTTACACTCAACACCTGATTGCCAACCAGGCTGAGGGAACCTTTGGGCGCCTCCGTTACATTTTAGGAGGCAACCGCCCCAGTTAAACTACCCACCAGACACTGTCCCTGATCCGGATCACGGACCCAGGTTAGACATCCAGCACGACCAGAGTGGTATTTCAACGTCGACTCCACAACAACTGGCGTTGCTGCTTCAAAGTCTCCCACCTATCCTACACAAGCCGAACCGAACACCAATATCAAGCTATAGTAAAGGTCCCGGGGTCTTTCCGTCCTGCTGCGCGAAACGAGCATCTTTACTCGTAATGCAATTTCACCGGGCCTATGGTTGAGACAGTCGAGAAGTCGTTACGCCATTCGTGCAGGTCGGAACTTACCCGACAAGGAATTTCGCTACCTTAGGATGGTTATAGTTACCACCGCCGTTTACTGGCGCTTAAGTTCTCAGCTTCGCCCCACCGAAATGGAGCTAACCGGTCCCCTTAACGTTCCAGCACCGGGCAGGCGTCAGTCCGTATACATCGCCTTACGGCTTCGCACGGACCTGTGTTTTTAGTAAACAGTCGCTTCTCGCTGGTCTCTGCGGCCACCCCCAGCTCTGGCAGCAAGTGCCGTCACCAGGCGTGGCCCCCCTTCTCCCGAAGTTACGGGGGCATTTTGCCGAGTTCCTTAACCATAGTTCACCCGAACGCCTCGGTATTCTCTACCTGACCACCTGAGTCGGTTTGGGGTACGGGCCGCCATGAAACTCGCTAGAGGCTTTTCTCGACAGCATAGGATCATCCACTTCACCACAATCGGCTCGGCATCAGGTCTCAGCCTATTGTGTGGCGGATTTGCCTACCACACGGCCTACACCCTTACCCCGGGACAACCACCGCCCGGGCTGGACTACCTTCCTGCGTCACCCCATCGCTCAGCTACTACCCTGTTGGGCCGGCGGCTCCACCACTCCCCTTTGTCCGAAGACTCCGGGGCGGCTTCACGGCCTTAGCATTCAGAGGTTCGCCGTTGGCGCTTCAAAGCGGGTACGGGAATATCAACCCGTTGTCCATCGACTACGCCTGTCGGCCTCGCCTTAGGTCCCGACTTACCCTGGGCAGATCAGCTTGACCCAGGAACCCTTGGTCAATCGGCGCAAGAGTTTCCCACTCTTGTATCGCTACTCATGCCTGCATTCTCACTCGTGAACCGTCCACCACTGGATTCCTCCGCGGCTTCACCCGGCACACGACGCTCCCCTACCCATCCATGCACCCGTTGGGGCTATAGCATGAATGACACGGCTTCGGCGGTGTACTTGAGCCCCGCTACATTGTCGGCGCGGAATCACTTGACCAGTGAGCTATTACGCACTCTTTAAAGGGTGGCTGCTTCTAAGCCAACCTCCTGGTTGTCTCTGCGACTCCACATCCTTTCCCACTTAGCACACGCTTAGGGGCCTTAGCCGGTGTTCTGGGCTGTTTCCCTCTCGACCATGGAGCTTATCCCCCACAGTCTCACTGCCGCGCTCTCACTTACCGGCATTCGGAGTTTGGCTAAGGTCAGTAACCCGGTGGGGCCCATCGCCTATCCAGTGCTCTACCTCCGGCAAGAAACACGCGACGCTGCACCTAAATGCATTTCGGGGAGAACCAGCTATCACGGAGTTTGATTGGCCTTTCACCCCTAACCACAGGTCATCCCCCAGGTTTTCAACCCTGGTGGGTTCGGTCCTCCACACGGTCTTACCCGCGCTTCAACCTGCCCATGGCTAGATCACTCCGCTTCGGGTCTTGGGCGCGCGACTCATTCGCCCTATTCGGACTCGCTTTCGCTACGGCTACCCCACACGGGTTAACCTCGCCACACACCGCAAACTCGCAGGCTCATTCTTCAAAAGGCACGCAGTCACACCGAAGTGCTCCCACGGCTTGTAGGCACACGGTTTCAGGTACTATTTCACTCCGCTCCCGCGGTACTTTTCACCATTCCCTCACGGTACTATCCGCTATCGGTCACCAGGGAATATTTAGGCTTAGCGGGTGGTCCCGCCAGATTCACACGGGATTTCTCGGGCCCCGTGCTACTTGGGAGTTGCATAAGCGAGCCGAGAACGTTTCGTCTACGGGGGTCTTACCCTCTACGCCGGACCTTTCGCATGTCCTTCGACTACACTCTCGGTTTCTGACTCGCCCAGCCGCCGGCAGACGACTGAAACACAATCCCACGACCCCATGATGGCAACCCCTGCCGGGTCTCACACCACCATGGTTTAGCCTCATCCGGTTTCGCTCGCCACTACTCCCGGAATCACGGTTGTTTTCTCTTCCTGCGGGTACTGAGATGTTTCACTTCCCCGCGTTCCCTCCACACTGCCTATGTGTTCAGCAGCGGGTGACAGCCCATGACGACTGCCGGGTTTCCCCATTCGGACACCCCCGGATCAAAGCTCGGTTGACAGCTCCCCGGGGCCTATCGCGGCCTCCCACGTCCTTCATCGGTTCCTGGTGCCAAGGCATCCACCGTGCGCCCTTAAAAACTTGGCCACAGATGCTCGCGTCCACTGTGCAGTTCTCAAACAACGACCAGAAGGTTCAGACTGTCACCAGCCCGTTCCCTCAGGACCCAACAACGTGCCCGACCCGCGAGAATCAGAAGAAGGAGCGTTCCACGCCGAAGCAGTACTAGCCCTTGCCTTCATCTCGCGTGCCGAATAGTCAACGTTCCACCCATGAGCAACCGTGCGAGACATGCGCTCGCAAGCGGCTATGTGCTCCTTAGAAAGGAGGTGATCCAGCCGCACCTTCCGGTACGGCTACCTTGTTACGACTTCGTCCCAATCGCTGGTCCCACCTTCGACAGCTCCCTCCCACAAGGGGTTAGGCCACCGGCTTCGGGTGTTACCGACTTTCGTGACGTGACGGGCGGTGTGTACAAGGCCCGGGAACGTATTCACCGCAGCAATGCTGATCTGCGATTACTAGCAACTCCGACTTCATGGGGTCGAGTTGCAGACCCCAATCCGAACTGAGACCGGCTTTTTGAGATTCGCTCCGCCTCACGGCATCGCAGCTCTTTGTACCGGCCATTGTAGCACGTGTGCAGCCCAAGACATAAGGGGCATGATGATTTGACGTCATCCCCACCTTCCTCCGAGTTGACCCCGGCAGTCTCCTGTGAGTCCCCGGCATAACCCGCTGGCAACACAGAACGAGGGTTGCGCTCGTTGCGGGACTTAACCCAACATCTCACGACACGAGCTGACGACAACCATGCACCACCTGTACACCGACCACAAGGGGGCGCCCATCTCTGGACGTTTCCGGTGTATGTCAAGCCTTGGTAAGGTTCTTCGCGTTGCGTCGAATTAAGCCACATGCTCCGCTGCTTGTGCGGGCCCCCGTCAATTCCTTTGAGTTTTAGCCTTGCGGCCGTACTCCCCAGGCGGGGCACTTAATGCGTTAGCTGCGGCGCGGACCACGTGGAATGTGACCCACACCTAGTGCCCAACGTTTACGGCGTGGACTACCAGGGTATCTAATCCTGTTCGCTCCCCACGCTTTCGCTCCTCAGCGTCAGTAATGGCCCAGAGATCCGCCTTCGCCACCGGTGTTCCTCCTGATATCTGCGCATTTCACCGCTACACCAGGAATTCCGATCTCCCCTACCACACTCTAGCCTGCCCGTATCGAATGCAGACCCGGGGTTAAGCCCCGGGCTTTCACATCCGACGCGACAAGCCGCCTACGAGCTCTTTACGCCCAATAATTCCGGACAACGCTCGCACCCTACGTATTACCGCGGCTGCTGGCACGTAGTTAGCCGGTGCTTCTTCTGCAGGTACCGTCACTTGCGCTTCTTCCCTGCTGAAAGAGGTTTACAACCCGAAGGCCTTCATCCCTCACGCGGCGTCGCTGCATCAGGCTTGCGCCCATTGTGCAATATTCCCCACTGCTGCCTCCCGTAGGAGTCTGGGCCGTGTCTCAGTCCCAGTGTGGCCGGTCGCCCTCTCAGGCCGGCTACCCGTCGTCGCCTTGGTAGGCCATCACCCCACCAACAAGCTGATAGGCCGCGGGCTCATCCTGCACCGCCGGAGCTTTCCACCCCGGAGCATGCGCTCCAGGGTCGTATCCGGTATTAGACCTCGTTTCCAAGGCTTGTCCCAGAGTGCAGGGCAGATTGCCCACGTGTTACTCACCCGTTCGCCACTGATCCACCCCGAAGGGCTTCACCGTTCGACTTGCATGTGTTAAGCACGCCGCCAGCGTTCGTCCTGAGCCAGGATCAAACTCTCCGTGAATGTATTCCCGTAATCGGGCATTCGCGTTGAGCGGCACGACATCCCACCGGAATAAGGGGGACTCGTGCACAGCATCCTCGCTGATTTTAAAACATCTCAAAAGTAACTGGCGTTGACTTTTGGCACGCTGTTGAGTTCTCAAGGAACGGACGCTTCCTTCGGCCCCGTTTCACCGGGCCCTCCGGGCGCTTCCTTCGTTTTCCAGCTTATCAGAACTTCCGGCCTTCGCTTTTCGCTCCGGCCCGTTCCGACGAGTGAAACTCTAGCTGATTTCCTCGGTGCGAACCAAATCCACCAGCCAGACCCACAATTCCCGAAAAATGGCAGCACAAATCAAGCGTCTGTGCGATCAGTTCAAGGGAGTTCGTCGCCTCCAGACCTGCAACCGCAGGCAGGGCAACTCGGAGAACACTACGTGCCCCCACGGCCGGAGTCAAACCGGGCCCGTCTCGTACGCTGCGGCCGAGAGCATCAAGGGGAGCGCTGACGGGCACCAGAGCGAGTGGGTCGCTCTGTCGAGAGCCGACAGGCTGTCCGCTCAGGTCGCGCGTGCTTGGCTGACAGGTCTGGGATTCAACCGGGCTGCGCCGGCGGAACGGCTGATCAGTCTCGTCGACACGTCATGCGGTGCATGGTGGCGACGGCCGCGGCGCCGGGGTCAGGCTGACAGGACCAGGTCGCCCGTGCCTTCGTCGGGAGCGTCCTCGCTGCACGCCGTGGCCAGGTCGTCCAACGAGAGGTTCAGCGCATGGGCCAGCGCCGCGACGGTGAAGAAGGCCGGGGTGGGGGCGCGGCCCGTCTCGATCTTGCGGAGGGTCTCCGCGGAGACGCCGGCTGCCGCCGCGACGTCCACCATGCTGCGTTCGCCGCGGGCCGCGCGGAGCAGGGCTCCGAACCGCTCGCCGCGCTGTCGCTCTTCCGGACTCAGGGGGACTCTGACCATACCCGTGATACTAATACCGGTATAAGTATTGGGTAGCAGCGCATCGCGGGGAGTCACGAGACATGGTGGAGTTCAAGACCGACACGGCGCTGGAGGCGATGCGGGAGGCCGGGCGGGTCGTGGCCAACGCACTCGCCGCGGTACGCGCGGCGGCGGCCGTGGGGGTGGGCCTGCGCGAGCTCGACGAGGCTGCCCGCACCGTGCTCGCCTCGGCCGGGGCGCGCTCGCCGTTCCTGGGCTACCAGCCCTCCTTCGCTCCGAGCCCCTTCCCCGCCGTGATCTGCGCCTCCGTCAACGACGCCATCGTGCACGGCATCCCGGACGACTACCGCCTCCGCGACGGGGACCTCGTCAGCATCGACTGCGGTGCGGAACTCGACGGCTGGACCGGCGACGCCGCGATCAGCTTCGTCGTCGGCACCCCTCGTCCCGCCGACGTGGCGCTCATCGCCGCGACCCAGGAGGCGCTGGACGCCGGAATCGCCGCCGCGACGGTCGGTCACCGGATCGGGGACATCTCCCACGCGATCGGCACGGTCGCCGCCAAGGCGGCCTGCGGCATGCCCGCCGACTTCGGCGGCCACGGCATCGGCCGCCGGATGCACGAGGACCCCCACGTCGCCAACCGGGGGCAGCCCGGTCGCGGCTTCCCTTTGCGCCAGGGCCTGACCCTCGCGATCGAGCCGATGCTCATGGCCGGCGGCAGCGACGCCTACCGTGCCGACCCCGACGGCTGGACGCTCCGCACCGTCGACGGGAGCCGCGCCGCCCACATCGAGCACACCGTCGCCATAACGGAGGACGGCCCCCGCATCCTCACCCTCCCCTGACGGCCGGGGGCCTCAGAGCGGGTAGGGCTGCCATCCCTGCGTGGTCACGGTGACCTGCCCTGCCGGGAGCTCGAGCGGGATCGACTGTCCGAAGACGCCCTCCGCGGTCTCGACGTAGCCGATCCCGGAGAGTGTCAGCACGTGCCAGGTCGCCTGCCGGGGATCGACCACGAGGTAGACCGGGATCCGGTGGAGGGCATAGAG
The DNA here is from genome assembly GCF_000744655.1 of Streptacidiphilus rugosus AM-16. Taxonomy (NCBI): domain Bacteria; kingdom Bacillati; phylum Actinomycetota; class Actinomycetes; order Kitasatosporales; family Streptomycetaceae; genus Streptacidiphilus; species Streptacidiphilus rugosus. The sequence goes on from NZ_JQMJ01000004.1 coordinate 7,106,157, forward strand.
CTCCCGCTTGGTCCGGAGGTCGTCCTTGGCCGAGCTCGGCGAGACGACCTCAGCGACCGCCTGGACCAGCGAGACGGGCCAGTCCCGCACCTGCATCGGGATGTCCTCGGGGGCGATGAAGACGACGTCCGGGCGGGGCTTCCCGTCCGTCTCCAGATCCATGCCGCGTTCGCCCCAGGCCTCGACGCCAGGGAAGTCCTGGCGGGTGACGTTGCGAATGATGAAGTCGTGGAGAGTCGTCGGGTTGGCCTGCATGATGATCTGGCCGCCGAAGTACTCCGCGGTCAGACCGTCCGGCACCTCGAGCTCCTCCCAGGCCCGGTCCATGTCCGACTGGTCGCTCATACCGCCAGCGTACAGAAGTCGCCCTCCCGGGAACGGGGAGCGGCGGCCGCCGAGGCGGCTTGCCGCTCCCCGGGCCGACGGGTGGGGACGCTGCCCGTCATCCCCAGGCGCCGGCGATCTGGCGGGTCGTGGCGTTGAGGCGGTTGAACAGGTTGGTGACGCCGATCATCAGGATGATGGCGGCGAGCTGCTTCTCGTCGAAGAAGGTCGCGGCCTGGTCCCAGATCGCGTCATTGACCGCGTCCGGGGTGTCGGCGAGACGGGTCGCGGCCTCGGCCAGGGCGAGGGCCGCGCGCTCCTCCTCGGAGAAGTACGGGGCCTCGCGCCAGGCGACGACCGTCGCCAGCTTCTCGTCGCTCACCCCCGCCTTGCGGGCCGTCTTCGCGCCACCGTCGACGCAGGCGCTGCAGCCGTTGATCTGGCTGACCCGAAGGTGCACGAGCTCGAGGATCTCCCCGTCCACTCCCCCGGAGTGCACGGCCTTGAAGAGGTCCTGGATCGGCTGCATCGCACCGGAGAGGACGACGGCGGGGTTCTGCATGCGGGACTGCATCTCGGTGATCTCCTCTTACGTCTTTCGAGCTGTTCCCCGTTCCCCCGGGGCGTGACTCCATCACAGCCGAGTCCCCGCGCCCTGACGACGGCCGTGGGACACCGTGGGACACCCTCAACGCCCTTGACCAGCACCGAATCCTGCGGAAAGACTTCTTCGGGAGCGGGACACACGACGGGGGAACGAGTGCCGGGACAACAGCAGTCGGGCAAGAACGATCCACAGGACGAGCTGGCCGCCCAGTTGCGGCTGCTCCAGGAACTGTCCGGGCTCGGCGTCCGGGCCCTCGCGCGGGACACGGGGCTCAGTTCCTCGTCGTTGTCGCGGTACCTCAGTGGTCAGACCGTGGCGCCCTGGCCCGCGGTCGTCGCGCTGTGCCGGCTCGTCAAGCGCGACCCCCGCCCGCTGCGGCCCCTCTGGGAGCGCAGCTCGAACCCGCTGCCCGCGCCGCCGAAGGCCAGCCGTCAGCTGCAGCCACGACCGCGCAACGACCTGCCGCGCGACGTCCCCGACTTCACCGGGCGGCGGGAGCAGCTCGACGCCGTGCTCGCTGCGGTGCAGAGCCACGGCCTGGTCGCCGTCGACGGCATGGCGGGCGTCGGCAAGACGTGCCTCGCGGTGCACGCCGCGCACCGGCTGGCCGACCGGTATCCGGATGCGCAGCTCTACGTGGACCTGCACGGCTTCACCGAGGGCCGCGAGCCGCTCGACCCCGACCCGGTGCTGCGGATGCTGCTCGGCGCGCTGGACGTGCCGTCCGAACGGGTGCCGCGGGAGGGCGTCGAGGCGTTGGCCGCCTGCTGGCGGGCCGAGCTGGCCGGCCGGCGCGCGGTCGTGGTGCTGGACAACGCCGCCGACGCCGACCAGCTCCGTCCGCTGCTCCCCGGCGCCGGGCCGTCCGTCGTCCTGATCACCAGTCGCAACCGGCTGCTGGACCTCGACGAGGTGCCGCCGGTCTCGCTGGACGTGCTCGGCCCGGAGGAGAGCGCGGAGCTGCTCGCGCGGGCCAGCGGTGACGCAGGCGGCGCCGAGGGCCGGCTGGCCCGCGAGCCGGAGTCCGCCGCCGAGGTGCTGCGGCTGTGCGGGAGGCTGCCGCTGGCGCTGCGGCTCGCCGGAGCCAGGTTGCGGCACCGGCCGGGCTGGACGGTGGGCATCCTCGTCGAGCGGATGTCGGAGGGCACCGGCGAGTTCGACGCGGCCTTCGCCATGTCCGTGCGGCAGCTGGACCGGGCCCAGGCACGCCTGTTCCGGCTGCTCGGCCTGCTGCCCGGCGCGTCCTTCGACGAGTACGTGGCCGCGGCCCTGGCGGACGTGCCGCTGCCCAAGGTCAGGATGATGCTGGAGGACCTGCTCGACGCCCATCTGGTGCAGCAGCCGACGGCCGGCCGCTACCGGATGCACGACCTGGTGCACCAGCACGCACGCCGGGCCGGCGCGGAGCAGGACTCCGAGGCCGCGCGCGGGCGGGCGCTGAACCGGGTGCTGGACTACTACGTGCACGCGGCGGCGGCCGCCGACTCCGCCATGCCGTTCCTGTCCCCCGGTCGCGCCGCCTCGGCGGGACAGCCTCCGGCGGCTCTGCCGCGGTTCGCCGACAAGTACGCGGCCTTCGCCTGGCTGGTGACGGAGTACGGCAACCTGATGGCCGCGTTCGAGACGGCCGTCGCGACCGGGGCCGACCTCCACGTCTGCGAGCTGCCGCGCTTCCTCAAGGCCTACTTCGCACGCCGCTGCGGCACGACGCACCTGAACTTCCTCTTCGAGCGGTCGCTGGCCGCCGCCGAGCGTCTTGGCGACCCGCTGCAGTTGGCCGAGGCGCCCAGTGATCTGGGCTTCGCCCGCTACAACGCGGGCCGGATGGCCGAGGCCGGCGCCGCTTACGCGGCGGCGGCTCCCCGGCTGTCCCAGGCCGGAGACATCCGGCTGGAAGCGGAACTCGCGGTGCGCCGCGGCTATCTGAGCTGGGACCAGGGTCATGTCGAGGAGCCGCTGGAACTCTTCCGGCAGGCGGGGAGACTGTTCGAGCAGGCGGGGCACCCGACGGGCGCGGCCCACGCCGCCGCGTCGGAGGCCTGGGCCAAGCTCCAGCTGGGACAGCACGAGGAGGCCGCCCGCCAGGCACAGCAGGTGCTGGACCTGCCGCACGCCGACCCGAGTGCGCCGCCCACGCTGACGGCGCGGATCACCCTCGGGGTGGCCATCGCCCGCGAGCAGCCGGAGCAGGCGGCGGAACACCTGCGGCGGGCGCTCGCCCTGGCCCGGGAGGACGGGCACATGAACAACGAAGCGTGGTGCCTGAACTGCCTCGGCATCGCGCTGCGCCAGATGGGCCGCTACGAGGAGGCCCTGGCGAGTCACCGCGAGGCCTTCGCACTTCTCGACGAGCTGTTCGAGGAGGAGTGGAAGGTCCGCTTCCTGAACGGCTATGCCGAGACCTGCCGACTCGCGGGTCTTCCCGAGGAGGCTCTGCGACTGCACCGCCAGGCGCTGGAGCTCGCCCCAGCGCTCGGTTACCGGCACGAGGAGGCCCAGGCCCACGAGGGAATCGCGCTCGTGCTCGCCGATTCGGATCCGGAGGCCGCCGCCGAACACCGGGCCGCGGGGCTGGCCGTCCTGCAGGAGGTGCTGTGAGGTCCGAACCGCCGCCGCCTCCTCCCTTCGACCCGGAGCTGGGCCAGGCCCTGGCCGCCATGCGCCCCGAGGAGAGGAAGCCGGTCACCCCGGAAGGCCTAGCGGCCTGGCAGGCACGGGACGCCGCCGCCCGGCCCCGGCCCACGGTGCGCGATCTGGCGGCCGAGGGCCGCTTCGAGGTGACGGAGCTGGGGCTGCCGGCGTCAGGGGCGTCGGACGGGCGGACGATCCGACTGGTGGTCGCACGCCCCTCCGGGAGCCGTGAGCCGCTGCCCGTCCTGTACTACATGCACGGCGGCGGCATGATCACGGGCAACGCCTGGTCGGTCCTCCCGCGGCTGCTGCGGGAGTGGGCCGAACCGCTGCGCCTCGCCGTCGTCTCCGTCGACTACCGGCTCGCCCCGCAGACGCGGTATCCCGGCCCGGTCGAGGACTGCTACGCCGGACTGGTCCTGGCGACCGAGGACGCGGCAGGGCTGGGCCTGGACCCGGATCGCGTCATCGTCGCGGGCAAGAGCGCGGGCGGCGGCCTGGCCGCCGCGCTCGCCCTGCTGACCCGTGACCGCGGGGGACCGACTCCCCTCGGGCAGGTGCTGATGAGCCCGATGCTCGACGACCGGGGCGACTCCTTCTCCAGCCACCAGATGGCCGGCCACGACATCTGGGACCGCACCTCCAACGCGACCGCGTGGCAGGCCCTGCTGGGCGACCGGTACCGCGCTGCCGACCTGTCGCCGCACGCGGCCCCCGCACGGGCGGCCGACCTCTCCGCACTGCCGGCCGCCTACGTCGACGTCGGATCGGCCGAGACCTTCAGGGACGAGGCCGTCGCCTACGCCAACGGCATCTGGCAGGCCGGGGGAGACGCCGAACTCCATGTCTGGCCGGGTGCGTTCCACGGCTACGACACGTTCGCCCCGCATGCGGTCCTCAGCCATGACGCCCGGGAGGCACGGACCCGCTGGCTCCGGCGAATTCTCGGACGCTGAGTCGCGGTCCGGGATCGTATGGGTCCGGAACGCAGTGAAGCCCCCTGACCGTAGGTCAGGGGGCTTCACTGGAATGGTTGTTCGGCGGCGTCCTACTCTCCCACAGGGTCCCCCCTGCAGTACCATCGGCGCTGTGAGGCTTAGCTTCCGGGTTCGGGATGTAACCGGGCGTTTCCCTCACGCTATGACCACCGAAACACGGTGAAACAAGCGGTGATCGCTGTCTCAGAACAGCACAGTGGACGCGTAGCAACTATGGACAAGCCCTCGGCCTATTAGTACCGGTCAGCTCCACCCCTCACAGGGCTTCCACATCCGGCCTATCAACCCAGTCGTCTACTGGGAGCCTTACCCCATCAAGTGGGTGGGAGTACTCATCTCGAAGCAGGCTTCCCGCTTAGATGCTTTCAGCGGTTATCCCTCCCGAACGTAGCCAACCAGCCATGCCCTTGGCAGGACAACTGGCACACCAGAGGTTCGTCCGTCCCGGTCCTCTCGTACTAGGGACAGCCCTTCTCAATACTCCTGCGCGCGCAGCGGATAGGGACCGAACTGTCTCACGACGTTCTAAACCCAGCTCGCGTACCGCTTTAATGGGCGAACAGCCCAACCCTTGGGACCTACTCCAGCCCCAGGATGCGACGAGCCGACATCGAGGTGCCAAACCATCCCGTCGATATGGACTCTTGGGGAAGATCAGCCTGTTATCCCCGGGGTACCTTTTATCCGTTGAGCGACGGCGCTTCCACAAGCCACCGCCGGATCACTAGTCCCTGCTTTCGCACCTGCTCGACCCGTCGGTCTCACAGTCAAGCTCCCTTGTGCACTTACACTCAACACCTGATTGCCAACCAGGCTGAGGGAACCTTTGGGCGCCTCCGTTACATTTTAGGAGGCAACCGCCCCAGTTAAACTACCCACCAGACACTGTCCCTGATCCGGATCACGGACCCAGGTTAGACATCCAGCACGACCAGAGTGGTATTTCAACGTCGACTCCACAACAACTGGCGTTGCTGCTTCAAAGTCTCCCACCTATCCTACACAAGCCGAACCGAACACCAATATCAAGCTATAGTAAAGGTCCCGGGGTCTTTCCGTCCTGCTGCGCGAAACGAGCATCTTTACTCGTAATGCAATTTCACCGGGCCTATGGTTGAGACAGTCGAGAAGTCGTTACGCCATTCGTGCAGGTCGGAACTTACCCGACAAGGAATTTCGCTACCTTAGGATGGTTATAGTTACCACCGCCGTTTACTGGCGCTTAAGTTCTCAGCTTCGCCCCACCGAAATGGAGCTAACCGGTCCCCTTAACGTTCCAGCACCGGGCAGGCGTCAGTCCGTATACATCGCCTTACGGCTTCGCACGGACCTGTGTTTTTAGTAAACAGTCGCTTCTCGCTGGTCTCTGCGGCCACCCCCAGCTCTGGCAGCAAGTGCCGTCACCAGGCGTGGCCCCCCTTCTCCCGAAGTTACGGGGGCATTTTGCCGAGTTCCTTAACCATAGTTCACCCGAACGCCTCGGTATTCTCTACCTGACCACCTGAGTCGGTTTGGGGTACGGGCCGCCATGAAACTCGCTAGAGGCTTTTCTCGACAGCATAGGATCATCCACTTCACCACAATCGGCTCGGCATCAGGTCTCAGCCTATTGTGTGGCGGATTTGCCTACCACACGGCCTACACCCTTACCCCGGGACAACCACCGCCCGGGCTGGACTACCTTCCTGCGTCACCCCATCGCTCAGCTACTACCCTGTTGGGCCGGCGGCTCCACCACTCCCCTTTGTCCGAAGACTCCGGGGCGGCTTCACGGCCTTAGCATTCAGAGGTTCGCCGTTGGCGCTTCAAAGCGGGTACGGGAATATCAACCCGTTGTCCATCGACTACGCCTGTCGGCCTCGCCTTAGGTCCCGACTTACCCTGGGCAGATCAGCTTGACCCAGGAACCCTTGGTCAATCGGCGCAAGAGTTTCCCACTCTTGTATCGCTACTCATGCCTGCATTCTCACTCGTGAACCGTCCACCACTGGATTCCTCCGCGGCTTCACCCGGCACACGACGCTCCCCTACCCATCCATGCACCCGTTGGGGCTATAGCATGAATGACACGGCTTCGGCGGTGTACTTGAGCCCCGCTACATTGTCGGCGCGGAATCACTTGACCAGTGAGCTATTACGCACTCTTTAAAGGGTGGCTGCTTCTAAGCCAACCTCCTGGTTGTCTCTGCGACTCCACATCCTTTCCCACTTAGCACACGCTTAGGGGCCTTAGCCGGTGTTCTGGGCTGTTTCCCTCTCGACCATGGAGCTTATCCCCCACAGTCTCACTGCCGCGCTCTCACTTACCGGCATTCGGAGTTTGGCTAAGGTCAGTAACCCGGTGGGGCCCATCGCCTATCCAGTGCTCTACCTCCGGCAAGAAACACGCGACGCTGCACCTAAATGCATTTCGGGGAGAACCAGCTATCACGGAGTTTGATTGGCCTTTCACCCCTAACCACAGGTCATCCCCCAGGTTTTCAACCCTGGTGGGTTCGGTCCTCCACACGGTCTTACCCGCGCTTCAACCTGCCCATGGCTAGATCACTCCGCTTCGGGTCTTGGGCGCGCGACTCATTCGCCCTATTCGGACTCGCTTTCGCTACGGCTACCCCACACGGGTTAACCTCGCCACACACCGCAAACTCGCAGGCTCATTCTTCAAAAGGCACGCAGTCACACCGAAGTGCTCCCACGGCTTGTAGGCACACGGTTTCAGGTACTATTTCACTCCGCTCCCGCGGTACTTTTCACCATTCCCTCACGGTACTATCCGCTATCGGTCACCAGGGAATATTTAGGCTTAGCGGGTGGTCCCGCCAGATTCACACGGGATTTCTCGGGCCCCGTGCTACTTGGGAGTTGCATAAGCGAGCCGAGAACGTTTCGTCTACGGGGGTCTTACCCTCTACGCCGGACCTTTCGCATGTCCTTCGACTACACTCTCGGTTTCTGACTCGCCCAGCCGCCGGCAGACGACTGAAACACAATCCCACGACCCCATGATGGCAACCCCTGCCGGGTCTCACACCACCATGGTTTAGCCTCATCCGGTTTCGCTCGCCACTACTCCCGGAATCACGGTTGTTTTCTCTTCCTGCGGGTACTGAGATGTTTCACTTCCCCGCGTTCCCTCCACACTGCCTATGTGTTCAGCAGCGGGTGACAGCCCATGACGACTGCCGGGTTTCCCCATTCGGACACCCCCGGATCAAAGCTCGGTTGACAGCTCCCCGGGGCCTATCGCGGCCTCCCACGTCCTTCATCGGTTCCTGGTGCCAAGGCATCCACCGTGCGCCCTTAAAAACTTGGCCACAGATGCTCGCGTCCACTGTGCAGTTCTCAAACAACGACCAGAAGGTTCAGACTGTCACCAGCCCGTTCCCTCAGGACCCAACAACGTGCCCGACCCGCGAGAATCAGAAGAAGGAGCGTTCCACGCCGAAGCAGTACTAGCCCTTGCCTTCATCTCGCGTGCCGAATAGTCAACGTTCCACCCATGAGCAACCGTGCGAGACATGCGCTCGCAAGCGGCTATGTGCTCCTTAGAAAGGAGGTGATCCAGCCGCACCTTCCGGTACGGCTACCTTGTTACGACTTCGTCCCAATCGCTGGTCCCACCTTCGACAGCTCCCTCCCACAAGGGGTTAGGCCACCGGCTTCGGGTGTTACCGACTTTCGTGACGTGACGGGCGGTGTGTACAAGGCCCGGGAACGTATTCACCGCAGCAATGCTGATCTGCGATTACTAGCAACTCCGACTTCATGGGGTCGAGTTGCAGACCCCAATCCGAACTGAGACCGGCTTTTTGAGATTCGCTCCGCCTCACGGCATCGCAGCTCTTTGTACCGGCCATTGTAGCACGTGTGCAGCCCAAGACATAAGGGGCATGATGATTTGACGTCATCCCCACCTTCCTCCGAGTTGACCCGGCAGTCTCCTGTGAGTCCCCGGCATAACCCGCTGGCAACACAGAACGAGGGTTGCGCTCGTTGCGGGACTTAACCCAACATCTCACGACACGAGCTGACGACAACCATGCACCACCTGTACACCGACCACAAGGGGGCGCCCATCTCTGGACGTTTCCGGTGTATGTCAAGCCTTGGTAAGGTTCTTCGCGTTGCGTCGAATTAAGCCACATGCTCCGCTGCTTGTGCGGGCCCCCGTCAATTCCTTTGAGTTTTAGCCTTGCGGCCGTACTCCCCAGGCGGGGCACTTAATGCGTTAGCTGCGGCGCGGACCACGTGGAATGTGACCCACACCTAGTGCCCAACGTTTACGGCGTGGACTACCAGGGTATCTAATCCTGTTCGCTCCCCACGCTTTCGCTCCTCAGCGTCAGTAATGGCCCAGAGATCCGCCTTCGCCACCGGTGTTCCTCCTGATATCTGCGCATTTCACCGCTACACCAGGAATTCCGATCTCCCCTACCACACTCTAGCCTGCCCGTATCGAATGCAGACCCGGGGTTAAGCCCCGGGCTTTCACATCCGACGCGACAAGCCGCCTACGAGCTCTTTACGCCCAATAATTCCGGACAACGCTCGCACCCTACGTATTACCGCGGCTGCTGGCACGTAGTTAGCCGGTGCTTCTTCTGCAGGTACCGTCACTTGCGCTTCTTCCCTGCTGAAGAGGTTTACAACCCGAAGGCCTTCATCCCTCACGCGGCGTCGCTGCATCAGGCTTGCGCCATTGTGCAATATTCCCCACTGCTGCCTCCCG